>JBCCPD010000237.1:0-6080 GCA_039025075.1 Pseudomonadota bacterium
GCCGGGGCGGCGGCGGTCACGGCGCGTCCTGCGCCGAGAGCCATCGCGCCGCCGGATGACCGGCGACGAGGCGCAGCAACGCCTCGGTCAGACGCCAGCACCCGTCGTCGTCCACCCAGACATGGGTGACGAAGCCGACCGGGCCTTGCGCCTTTCCCAGCCGCCGGGCGGCCAGCGCCGACGACAGCTCCGCCGCGACCTTGGCGGGGCCGCGAAAGGCGCGTCCGCGGGACCAGGCGACCGGGTCGCTATGGCCCATGAGCGGGGTCAGGCCAGGCACGAGGGGCGTCCGTCCCTCCATCCCCGAAAGCCCCGTGAAGCCCAGCGCCGGCAACGCCTGAGCCACCTGGGGCGCGATGCGGTTCCAGGGCGGGGCCATGATCGGGCGGAAAGCCTCTCCGAAGGCCGCCTCCAGCCGCCCTTTGCCCTCGGCTTGCTGGGCCAGGATCTCGTCCAGCGGCCGGTGCAGCCCCAGCTCCCATCCCCCCGCCTCCGACGCGGGGGAGAAATCGGCATGGGAATAGCCGTGCTGCAGGATGCGCGCGGCGGCGCCGGCCTCCAGCACCGCGTGAACGAAGCGCGGCTCCGTGCGGATCGAGGGCGTGGCGATGAAGACGCAGGCCTCCTGCCGCGCCGCCAGGTCCAGCATGCGCCGTTCGGGATCGCCCAGCTCGCCGGCGTCGTCGTCCCGCCACCACAGGACCGCCTCGCGCCCGGCTTCGGCCCAGGCGTCGAGCTCCCGCCGCAGCGGGTCGAGCCCGTCGTCCAAGATCAGTTGTTGCGCTGCCGATAGGTGATCCGGCGCACGCTGCCGGTGCGCGAGCGCATCAGGATCGTCTCCGTCTCCATCCATTCCCCGTCGCGCTTCGCGCCGCGGCAGATGGATCCGTCGGTGACGCCGGTGGCGGCGAAGATCACGTCGTCGGTGACCATCTCCTCCAATCCGTATTTGCGGTCGAGATCGGCGATGCCGGCGCGTTCGGCCCGCCCGCGCTCGTCGTCGTTTCGGAAAAGGAGCCGTCCTTGGATCTGGCCGCCCATGCACTTGAGCGCGGCCGCCGCCAGAACGCCCTCGGGCGCGCCGCCGGAACCCATGTACATGTCGATGCCGGTCGCCGCCTCGGCGCAGTGAATGACGCCGGCGACGTCGCCGTCGGTGATCAGACGGATGCCGGCGCCGGTGGCGCGGACCTCGCGCACGATCTCCTCATGGCGCGGACGCTCCAGCACGCAGCAGGTGATCTGGTCGGGCGCGACGCCCTTCGCCCCGGCCACCGCCTCCACCCGCTCGGTCGGCGACATGTCGAGGTCCACCACGCCGGGCGCGTAGCCCGGGCCGACGGCGAGCTTGTCCATGTAGACGTCGGGGGCGTGCAGCATCGAGCCGCGCGGGCCCATGGCGATCACCGCCAGGGCGTTGGGCATGTCCTTGGCGGTGAGGGTCGTGCCCTCAAGCGGGTCGAGCGCGATGTCGACTTCGGGCCCGTGGCCGGCGCCGACCTCCTCGCCGATGTAGAGCATGGGCGCCTCGTCCCGCTCGCCCTCGCCGATGACGACGGTGCCCTGAATTTCCAGCAGATTCAGCTGCCGCCGCATGGCGTCGACGGCCGCCTGATCGGCGGCCTTTTCGTCGCCGCGGCCGATCAGCTTGGCGGCGGCGATGGCCGCGGCCTCGGACACGCGCGCGAGCCCGAGGCTCAGCATGCGGTCCTGAAACATGCCTTCGGGCGTGTTGGGACTGTCGGACATCGGGCGTTTCCTCGCGATCGGTCTGGTCCGCCTCGGCGCGCCGCGCGCCCCCCCGGCCTGGCTCGGCCTCGGGTTCTAGAGAGGGGGCGGCGCGCCGGCAAGGGAAACCGCGGCCCCGCGCGCGCGACGGTCGACAGGGCGGCCGCGCCGCGCGAAGCTGCCGGACGAGGACCGGCGCGGCGCGCGCCGGGCGCGGAACGGGAGGGGCGCGGCCATGCTCGCCAAGATCGGAGACGTCGAGGTCTGGCGCATCCTGGAAAGCGACGGTCCGCTGATGCCCGTCGCTCGCTTCTTCCCCACGCTGACGGCCGAGGCTCTGGAGGCCAACCGCGCGGCCGCCGGCGAGTCGATCGCGCACGACCCCGCCGCGAGGGAGGACTGGGTTCGACTGCCGGTGCAGGCCTTTCTGCTGCGCACGCCGCGTCGGCTGATCCTGGTCGACGCCTGCGTCGGCAACCACAAGACGGTGCCGCACCTGCCGCAATGGCACGACCGGCGCGACGGGCGCTTCCTGGCGGGTCTGGCGGCGGCGGGCGCTTCGGCAGGCGACGTGGACCTGGTGCTGTGCACCCATCTGCATGTGGATCATGTGGGCTGGACCACGTCGCTGGACGGCGACCGCTGGGTCCCGACCTTTCCGAACGCCCGGGTGCTCGCTTCGGCCGAGGACCTGGCCATGGCCGAGGCGCGGGCGGCGCAGGATCCGGACGGCGCCGCCGGGCACGTCCATCGCCAGACCCTGCGGCCGCTGCAGGAGGCCGGACGGCTCGAGACGCTGCCCCTGGCGCAGGCCGGCGACGTGTCCCTCGACCCGTCGATCCGCCTGACGCCGACGCCCGGGCACACGCCCGGCCACCTGTCGGTCGTGATCCGAGCGCCGCAGGGGCCGGGCGCGGCGGTGACCGGGGACCTGATCCACTCGCCGATCCAATGCGCGTTGCCGGACCTCTGCCCGATCGTCGATGCCGACGCGGCGACGGCGTCGGCCACGCGCCGGGCCTTCATGGAAGAAAGCGCCGACAGCGGCCGACTGAATTTCGCGACGCATTTTCCGTTGCCGAGCGTCGGCCGGTTTCGGCGGGACGGGGAGGCGTTCGCCTGGGACGACGCGTTCTGACGGAGCCCCGAACGACACGCGCCCCGGCCCGAGGGCCGACGCGCAGGTTCGCCAAATCGCGAGGAGGTCGGGTCAGGCCTTGGCTGAGAACCGGCT
Organism: Pseudomonadota bacterium; assembly: GCA_039025075.1. Lineage (GTDB taxonomy): Bacteria > Pseudomonadota > Alphaproteobacteria > Rhodobacterales > Rhodobacteraceae > Albimonas. The sequence continues at coordinate 2,963 of JBCCPD010000237.1, forward strand.
CGCGGTTCCGGTCAGCGCGAAGGCGGAGCCGATCAGCGGAACGCCTGCCGGCATGGGAACCGGCGAAATGCGGATGGCCCGGTCGTTCGGGAGCGCGAGCGGGCTGGACCCGCCGGCGCCGTCCACGAAGGCCCAGCCCGCCGACCCAACGTTCGCGGCGTTTCTGGTGAACTCGAACGGCAACGACCAGGCGGAGCCGTCGAGGACGTCCACCATCAGCCCGTCCGTGCAGCAATCGTCCCGCTTCAAACGGCCGCCGAAAGACGTGGCGCTGCCCTTCGGAGTGGGCTTGAACTCGGCGCCGTCGTGGTTCACGAGCTCCACCACGCCGTCGGCTTCGCCGGGAACCGTCAGCTCGACGTCGACGTTCTCAGACCCGGAGTCGCCGACCATGGTGTGATGCTGGAAGTCCTGTCGTTCCCTTGAGCCTCAGGCCGATGCGCCTGGCGGGCAGGCGAGGCGCTTCCCCTCAACGCCTCGGCGTCCGAACTCAAACATGAACAGGTCCCAGCAACGCAGACGGATCGCGTGAGTTTCCCATCGCTGGAAGGTCGCGTCGGCGCGCGCTTGCCGTCGCCGGGACGCTTACGTAACGTGCCCGTCGCACGCCGGTTCGGCGGCGTCACCGACCCTGATGCGGAGCGGAACGACGATGGCGACGCGGACCCTTCTGCGTGCCGGGGAAGGGCCCACTTGGCTCGCCTTGGCGCTGTGCTACGCGGCCTGGGGCCTCGCCACAGGCTGGGTCGCGGGCTTGCCGGCGCCTTTCGGCTGGCTGTGGGCGCCGATCACGGCCTTGGCCGCTGCGTTCCATGCCTCTCTCCAGCACGAAGCGCTGCACGGCCATCCCACCCGTTCGGCCGCGTTGAACGAGGCTCTGGTCTTTCCGGCGCTCGGCCTGCTCTACCCCTACAGGCGGTTCAAGGACCTGCATCTGCGCCATCACCATGACGAGCGCCTGACCGACCCCTATGACGACCCGGAGACCTGGTATCTGGCCGAGGGCGATCTCGCCGCCCTCCCTCGGCCGCTGCGCTGGGCCTTGGAGGCGAATAGAACGCTGCTGGGGCGCATGATCCTCGGGCCGCTTCTGGGGACCTGGGCGCTGATCCGGCAGGACCTGCCCGGTCTTCTGCGCGGCGATCCTCGGGTGCGGGACGCGTGGCTGCGCCACGCGGCGGGCGTGGCGCTCGCGCTCGGCTGGCTGCTTTGGCAGGGGCTGTCGCCGTTGGCCTATCTGGCGCTGGCCGCCCTGCCCGGCGCGGCGCTGATCTACGTCCGCACCTTCGTGGAGCATCGGGCGGCGGAGCAGCCGTCGCACCGCTCGGCGGTCATCGAGGCGGGACGGTTCTGGTCGCTGCTGTTTCTCAACAACAATCTGCACGCCGTGCACCATGCGGAGCCGAGCCTGCCCTGGCATCGCTTGCCTGACCGATATGCCGCGCGGCGCGGCGAGGTGCTGGCCGGCAACGGCGGCTACGCTCACGAAGGCTACGGCGACGTCTTCCGCCGCTGGCTGCTGCGCCCGCGCGAGCCGCTGGCGCATCCTTTCCTGCGCCGCGCGCCGGACCCATGAGCCTGGCGAGCCTTCCCATGTACGACTGGCCCCAGCTGCGGGCCGAGACGGACGCCCTTTGGGACGCGCTGTCGGCCAACGTGCGCAAGGCCGGGCTGGACGCGCCGGAGACGTTGAACCGCGAGCGGCCTTCGGCGGAGGTTTGGGCGGATCCGGACCTGCTGCTGTCTCAGACCTGCGGCCTTCCCTATGTGGCCGGCGCCGCGCGCTCGACCCGCTTGGTGTGCACGCCGACCTACGCGGCCGAGGGCTGCGGCGCGGGCAAATACGCCTCCGTCCTGATCGCTCGGCCCGACGGTCCCGACGCGCCTCAGCGCGCACGTTTCGCCGCCAACGGGCCGGACAGTCTGTCGGGGTGGATCCTTCCGCTCGCCCATCTGGGCGAAGGCGCGATCGGCGAGGTGATCTGGACCGGCGGCCATCGCGCCTCTTTGATGGCGGTGATCGAGGGGCGCGCCGATTTCGCGGCCCTCGACGCGGTGGTCTGGGACATCGCCAAGCGCTTCGAGCCGGTCGCCCGCGTCATGAAGGTGATCGGCTGGACCGACCCGATGCCGGCGCTGCCCTTCGTCACCTCCGCCGCGCGTCCTTCCGGCGAGCGGGCTCGTCTGCGCGCCGCCCTCGCAGAGACGCTGGCCGATGCGCAGACGGAGCCGCTGCGCGATGCTCTGCGCCTGTCGCGCATCGTCGCCTTCGCCGACGTGGACTACGACCCGGTCAGAGAGGCGCTGCGCAAGGCCGAAGGCGAGTTGGCGGCGCGGCCCGATCTGCAGGCCGCTGCGGCCGCCGCCGAAGCGTAAACAATCCTTCCCCGTCTCGACGGTTCATTTCCGACCTGCGCAGCCTAGGTGAGAGGGACGCAAGCGGAACAGGAGCGCGCGCGATGGGCCTGCTGATGGACGGCGTCTGGACGACGGAAACGCAATTCGCCGACAAGCGGGACGGCGCGTTCAAGCGCCGGGCCTCCGGCTGGCGCGGCTGGGTGACCGCCGACGGCGCGCCTGGTCCCAGCGGCGAGGGCGGCTTCAAAGCCGAGAGCGGTCGCTACCACCTCTACGTCTCGTTGGCCTGCCCGTGGGCGCATCGCGCGTTGATCCTCCGCGCGTTGAAGGGCCTGGCGCCGCATATCGACGTCTCGGTCGTGCATACGGACATGCTGGCGGACGGCTGGACGTTCGAGGATCAGGACGCCGGCGCCTTCGGCCGCACCGGCGACCGGCTGATGGGGAAGGCCTTCGCGCGGGAGATCTATCTGGAGGCGGACCCGAAGGCGACCACTCGTGTTACCGTGCCGATCCTGTGGGACACGGCGACGGGCACGATCGTGAGCAACGAAAGCTCCGAGATCATCCGCATGTTCAACTCCGCCTTCGACGCCCTGCCCGGCGTGACGGCGGACGACTACTGGCCCGAGGACCTGCGCGAGGCCATGGAGCCGGTGAACGCGCGCATCTACGATACGCTCAACAACGGCGTCTACAAATCGGGCTTCGCGACGACGCAGGAGGCCTACGAGGCCGCGGTCCATCCGCTGTTCGAGAC
>JBCCPD010000238.1:0-6075 GCA_039025075.1 Pseudomonadota bacterium
GCCGATCAACCAGGTGGGCACGGTCAACGTGCCCGAGCCGCGGATGATCACCCTGAACGTCTGGGACAAGAGCCTGGTGGGCAAGGTGGAGAAGGCGATCCGCAATTCGGGGCTGGGGCTGAACCCGGTGGTGGACGGCACGATAATCCGCCTTCCGGTGCCCGAGCTGACCGAAGAGCGGCGCCGCGATCTCGCCAAGGTCGCCGGGCAGTACGCCGAAGGGGCCAAGGTCGCGGTCCGGAACGTGCGCCGCGACGGCATGGACATGGTGAAGAAGGCCAAGTCCGACGGGATGGGCGAAGACGACGCCAAGATGTGGACGGAAGAGATACAGGAGCTGACCGACGCCGCCATCAAGAAGATCGATGCGGCGCTCGAGTCCAAGCAGGAAGAAATCATGCAGGTCTGAACGCCCCCCGCCCGCGGGCGGGACGGGGATCGGATCGCGGCGCGCGCCGGCCTTCGAGGGGGGACCTTTCGAAGGGGACGGGACGCGGGCGTCAGGAGATGCGCATGCTGAAGGCCTCGCCCCTCGCGGCGGCTGAGATCGTGGAGACGCAGGAGGCGCCCGCCGCGGCCGCGCCCCCGCGCGCGGGTCTGCGTCATGTGGCGATCATCATGGACGGCAACGGGCGATGGGCGCAGCGGCGCGGCCTGCCGCGGCTCGCCGGCCACCGGCGCGGCGCCGACGCGGTGCGCGAGATCGTGGAGACGGCGCCGGAGCTGGGCGTCGATCACCTGACGCTTTACGCGTTTTCGACCGAGAACTGGAAGCGCTCGGTCGAAGAGGTTCAGGGGCTGATGAACCTCTTCCGGATCTACATCCGCAAGGAGGGGCGGGAGCTGCGCCGCCGCGGCGCCCGGGTGCGCTTCATCGGCGACCGCACGCGCCTGGCCGAGGATCTGCAGGCGCAGATGACGGCGCTGGAGGCGGCGACGGCCGAGAACGACAGGCTGCACCTGACCGTGGCGATCAATTATGGCGGACGCGACGAGATCGTGGACGCCGCCCGCCGCATCGCCCAGGCGGCGGCGGATGGGCGGCTGGACCCGGCCGCGCTGGACGCGGGCGCCTTCGAGGCCGAGCTGCACACCTCGGGCCTGCCGGACCCGGATCTGGTGATCCGCACCTCGGGCGAGATGCGGGTGTCGAACTTCCTGCCCTGGCAGACGGCCTATGCGGAGTTCGCCTTCGTGGACGAGGCCTGGCCGGACTTCACCAAGGCGCGCGTCGCGGAGGTGCTGCAGGCGGCCGGACGGCGCGAGCGGCGCTTCGGCGCCGCGGGGTGATCCGCGGCGCCGATCGCGGCTCGGGGCGGCCAGGCGCCGGCGGGGCGGGGCGAGGCGCGCGAGGGACCTTGGCGCGAACGGGGAGCGCGGCGGGGAGGCTTCGGCCAAGGCCGGCGTCGGAGAGCGGGCGGGCCGCGGGGTCCGAGCGCGACCGAGGGGTTTTTCGGGACGGCGGGGCGGGACGGAGCGCGCGAAGGACCTTGGCGCGAGCGGCGAGCGCGGCGCGGAGGCTTGGGCGAAGGCCGGTGACCGGGAGCGGGCGGGCCGCGGGGTCCGAGCGTGGCCGAGGGGTCTTTCGGGCCGGCGGGTCGGGGCTCTCGTTGAACATGGCGAGGGCGTCGCGGGCGATCCCGCGCCCGAGGCGAAGATGGCGGACCCGTCAGCGCCCGGATTTGAGTGCGCTGCGGACGGTCTCGACGCAGCGGCGGACGGTTTCGACGTCGCTTCGTATCGCCTCGACGTCGGCGCGGAGGGCGCCGGCGGCGTGGGTTCGGACGGCGAGCACGACTTTGCGGAAGGCATCGCCGTGCCGGCGGGTTCCATCGGGGTCCTCGCAGGACATGCCGGGTTCCTTCGGGACCGCGCAGACGTCTTTGGGGGCGGCTCCGCAGTCTGTGCCGCCGGCGCCGGCGTTTTTACGGCCCGCGCCGTCGTCCCCGGGGACGTCGCCGGCGACATCGAAGATGCCGCCGTTCTTGGTGATGGTGGCGACGCCCTTGCGGACGGTGCGGAGGTCCCTGCGGACGATGCCGCGGTCCCTGTGGACGGCGCCGACGTTGCGGCGAAGGGCGTCGCCTGCTTTGCGGGCGGCGGCGACATTCTTGCGGGCGGCGGCGACATTCTTGCGGACGGCGGCGGTGTCCTTGCGGACGGCGGCGATGTCCTTGCGGACGGCGGCGGTGTCCTTGCGGACGGCGGCGACGTGCCCGCGACCAGTGGCCATGCGCTCGCGGGCGGTGCGGCGGTCACTGCGGAGGATGCCGCGGTCCTTGGGGACGGCGCCGGCGCTTCGGGGGAGGGCGTCGACGTCTTCGCAGGCGGCGGCGTGCTCGCAGACGGCTCAGAGGTCGTTGCGGAGGAGGCTCGGCGGCTTGCGGCGAGCGCGGAGAGGGCGCCTTGCGGGGGAGGGGCGCGAGGGCTTCGCCGGCTCTGCGAGCGAGCGGCTGAGGCTGGTGGAGCGGGTCCGGGCGGGTCTGGCGCTCCCGGGATCCTCGCGGCGAGGGGGTTTTGCGGGCGCGTTGCGCCTGCTCGGCGCGGGCTCGGGCGGTTGGGCGTCGCGTCTTGGCGGCGGCGACGCGGGGCGGGCGCGTCCGTCTGGTTTGGCGAGGCGGGGCGTTTTTGATGGGCGGCCAGTCGGGGCGGCTGGAGGGGGTTTTGGAGCCTGGGGGTCGGTCGGTTTCGCTGCGTGGGCCTCGCGCGCCGCTCGCGGGCCGGGGGCGGCCGCTTGAGCGGGTTCGCCGATCTGGGGCGGCGGGCGGGGGCGGGCTTCGCCATGGCCGGCGCCGCCATCGCCGCGGTCTGGGCCGGGGGATGGGTTCTGGCCGGGCTCGCGGCGCTGTGCGCGGCTCTGATGACCTGGGAGCTGCGGCGCATGACCGTCGGCCGGTTCGACCTGCCCGGCGGGCTCGCGGCCGTCGCGGCGGCGGCGGCGGTTTTGGGAACCGCGGCGGACAGCTTGCGCATCGGCCTTTTGGCGGCGGCGCCGCTGCTGGCCGCCGCGGCGGCGATGACCTGGCATGAGCCGCGGTTCGAGCGCGCGGCGCTGGGCCTCGGCGCGGGTTACGTGGCGCTCGCCTCGGCGGCCTTAGTGGGGCTGCGGGACGACGATCTCTACGGCGCCGCGGCGGTGGTCTGGGTGGCCTTGACGGTGGTGGCGACGGATGTGGGCGGCTATTTCGCCGGGCGCCTGGCGGGCGGGCCGAAGCTGTGGCCGGCGGTCTCGCCCGGCAAGACCTGGTCGGGGCTGATCGGCGGCATGGCGCTGGCGGCGGCGGTGGGGGCTGGGTTTTCCGCGGCGACGACGGGGACGCTCGCCCATGAGGTGGCGCTGGTCTCCGCCGTGATGGCGGTGGTCGCCCAGGGCGGAGATCTGGGGGAGAGCGCGCTGAAGCGGCGCTGCGGGGTCAAGGACAGCTCGACGCTGATCCCCGGCCATGGCGGGGTGCTGGACCGGATGGACGGTCTGCTGGCGGCGGGGCTGGTCGCCGCCCTGATCAGCTTCGCGCGCGCCAAGTCGGTGTTCGTCTGGTGAGGTCGGGGGCCGCGGCGCGGCGCAGCGGGGCAGGCGCCGCGTGACATCGGGCTGCCGCTGGGTCAGGCTGAGCGCGCCGCAATCGCCGAAGGAGGATCGAGGATGAACCAGCGTCTGCAGGCCGCGCCCGAGGCCGCCGCCGACTTCTCCGCCGGGGCCGCCTATAACGACGGGGTCTACGTGCCCGTCGCCGAGGCCTCGATCCCGATCCTGGACTGGGGCTTCGGCAAGTCCGACGTCACCTACGACGTGGTGCATGCGCGCGACGGGGCGTTCTTTCGGCTCGACCGGCATCTGGAGCGGTTCGAGCGGTCGATGGCGGGGCTGCGCATGTCGATCCCCCATGACCGGGACGGGGTGGCGGCGATCCTGACCGAGTGCGTGCGCCTGGCGGGTCTGCGCGACGCCTATGTGGCGATGATCACGACGCGGGGCCAGCCGGCGCCGGGCCTGCCGCGCAAGCCGAGCGCCATGCGCAACCGTTTCCACGCCTACGCCATTCCTTGGATCGACGTGATCCCGCCCGAGGTGCAGGAACGGGGGGCGCATCTGATCATCGCGGAGACCCTTCGCATTCCGCCCGAGAGCGTCGATCCGACCATCAAGAATTTCCATTGGGGCGATCTGGTGCGGGCGATGTTCGAAGCGGAGGACGCGGGCGTCGACAACGCGGTGCTGCTGGACGCGGACGGCTACGTGACCGAGGGGCCCGGCTTCAACATCTTCATGGTCAAGGACGGGGAAGTGATCTCCCCCGACCGCGGGGCGCTGGAGGGGATCACGCGCGGCGCGGTCTTCGATCTGTGCGACGAGTTGGGGCTGCCCTGGCGGATCGCCCCGGTGACGGCGGAGGCGTTCCGCGACGCGGACGAGATCTTCGCGGCGACGACGGCGGGCGGCGTGATGCCGGCCTCGCGCATCGACGGGCGGATCCTGGGGAACGACCGGCCCGGGCCGATCTCGGTTCGGTTGAAGGAGGCCTATTGGGACTGGCACCGGCAAGGCCGGGACGCGACGCCGATCGACTACGGCTGAGCCGCGCGGCGCGGGTTTCGCTTGCGCGGGACCGGCGGTCGGCGCGAGGGTGACGCCGCGGGACATGAGGCCGGTCCCGCCCTGGGCGAAGGATGGGAGCGGGTGATGGACGGCAGCAATTCCTTGGCGATGCGGGACGTGGAGTATCACCTCCATTCCCAGACCGACCTGCGCGCGCATGAGCGGGACGGCCCGCAGATCATGACCGAGGGCGACGGCGTCTATGTGGTGGACGCCGGCGGGACGCGGTATCTGGAGGCGATGGCGGGGCTGTGGAACACGGCCTTGGGCTTTTCCGAGCGCCGCCTGGCGGACGCGGCGGACGCTCAGATGCGCAAGCTGCCCTACTACCACACGTTCTTCCACAAGACCCCGGACGTCTGCATCGACCTGGCCGAGAGGCTGGTGACGATGGCGCCGGTTCCGATGAGCAAGGCGTTCTTCACCAATTCGGGGTCGGAGGCGAACGACAGCGCCGTCAAGCTGATCTGGTATCTGAACCACGGGCGGGGGCGGCCGGAAAAACGCAAGATCATCTCCCGCCTGCGGGGGTTCCATGGGGTGACCGGGATCGCGGCCAGCGTGACGGGCCTGCCGCGCATGCATGTGGATTTCGGTCTGCCCCTGCCGGGGTTTCTGCACGTCTCCTGCCCGCACTTCCATCGGGACGGTCGGCCGGGGGAGAGCGAAGAGGCCTTCGCGACGCGGCTGGCCGAGGAGCTCGACGCGCTGATCGTCGCCGAGGGGCCGGAGACCGTCGCCGCCTTCTTCGCCGAGCCGGTGATGGGCGCCGGCGGAGTGGTGGTCCCGCCCGCGGGCTATTTCGAGAAGATCCAAGCGGTGCTGCGCAAGCATGACGTGCTGCTGGTGGCCGACGAGGTGATCTGCGGCTTCGGGCGGACGGGGGAGATGTGGGGCTCGACCGCCTTCGGGATGGAGCCGGATGTTCTGACCTGCTCCAAGGCCCTGTCGTCGGGGTATTTCCCCATCGCGGCGGTGCTGGTGAGCGAGGAGATCTACGCCGGCGTCGCCGACACCTCGGCCCGGAACGGCGGGTTCGGGCATGGGTTCACCGGCTCGGGCCATCCGGTGGGCTCGGCCGTGGCGCTGGAGACGATCAAGATCATCGAGGAGCGGGACCTGGTCGGCCATGTGCGCGAGGTCGGGCCGCGGCTGCAGGACGGTCTGCGGCGGCTCGCGGGGCATGCGCTTGTGGGCGAGGCCCGCGGCGTCGGGCTGATCGGGGCGCTGGAGCTGGTGGCCGACAAGGAGACGCGCCGGCCGTTCGATCCGGCGCTTAAGGCCGGGATCATGACCCAGGACCTGGCGCTGGAGCAGGGGCTGATCGTGCGCGCGCTGGGGGATTCCATCGCCGTGACGCCGCCTTTGGTGATCAGCGCCGAGGAGATCGACGATCTGCTGGGACGGCTGGAGCGCACGCTCGACGCCGCTGCGGCGCGGCTGGGCGCCGGCTGAGGGCGGCGCCCGGCCGCGCCGCC
>JBCCPD010000239.1:0-5995 GCA_039025075.1 Pseudomonadota bacterium
GGCGCGGCGGGCTATTGCAACGCCGCCACCTCTCGGTTCGCCAGCGTCAGCCTGTCGGCGAGGGTGCGGATCACCAGCTCCTCCAGCGCCAGCGCCGCCGCGGGGTCATCGGACTTCAGCCGCTCCAACGCTTCGCGCGTCAGCGTCCAGACCTCCGCCTTCTCGTCGGCGATGACGGAGGCGCCGCGGGGCGCGCCGGTGAAGAAGCCGGCCTCTCCCACCACGGTGCGGCCCAGCGCCGTGCGAAGACGCAGGGGCGGCGCGTCGGACGACAGGTAGAAGATCGAGACGCGGCCGTAGGCGATGAAGAACATCGAGTCCGACGGCGCGCCCTGGCGGCAGATCAGCTCCTGCGGCGGAACCTCGGCGCAGGTCAGACGGGCGACGAGGACCTGCGCGGCGGCGGGCGGCATCTCCTCCGCCAGCCAGGCGCCGACGGCGGCGCGGCGCGCGCGGTCGGCGCCCAGGGCATCCAGCAGCGCGTCCTCGCAGGCCTCGAGCCCTTGCTCCAGCGTCGCGAAGACCTCGGCCTCCGCCAGCGCGGGGCCGAGCACCCGGTCTCCCGCGCCTTGCCGGGGAAACCCGGTGAAGACCAACCGGGCGCCCTCGGCCGCGCATTGCTCGGCCAGGCGGGTCATGCCGAAGCGGGCGGAGCTGTCGGCGCCGGTGACGGCTCGGAAATCCAGGATCACGGCGGCGACGGGCCGGTTCTCGGCCGCGCCCTGCGCCAGCGCCGCGCGGACTTGGTCGGCGATGCGGGCCGAAACGCCGAAGAACAGAAAGCCCTGCAAGCGGAAGATGCGGATGCGCTCCCCTTCCGCGCGCAGCAAGCGCTCATGGTCGGAGGGACGGTCGACATAGCTGGCGTAGTCCCGCCGGGACATGGACTGGCGCAGAAAGGGCGCGCGGGCGCAGGCGATGGCGAAGGACACGCAGGCGGCCACCAGGCCCAGCGCGACGCCGGACAGGTAGCCGTAGCGGACGATGAGGGCGCAGATGGCCAGGACCAGCAGGTATTCGCCGATCGAGAAGCGGCGCGCCGCCTCCCACAACCAGCGGCGCAGCATGCCGAAGCCCATGTAGAGGATCATGCCCGCAAGTATCGGCGTCGGCGCGAGGTCCGCCGCCCAGGGCCCGGCCAGCGCCAGAAGACAGCAGGCCGCGCCGGCGACGAGGCCGGACGTCCGGCCTCGTCCGCCGAGGTCCGCGTTCATGGCCGAGCGGTTGAGCGACAGGTTCGACGCCAGACCCCCCATCGCCGTCAGCGCGGCGTTGGCGAGGCCCGAGGCCAGGAACTCGCGGTCCGCGTCGATGTCCGCGCGGATATGCGCCTCCAGCCCCGCGGCGTTGAGGAGGATGGCCATGGCCGCGACGCCCGCCACGGCCAGGATCTCCGGCGCGAAGCTCAGCAGAAGGTCGACATCGGGGCGGACTTCGAAGAGGGCCGCCGCGGGAAGGACGGGGCCGCCGTCCGGCATGCGCGGCAGCAGCCAGCCGGCGTCGCGCAAGGCGCCGGGGGCGATGAAGCCCAGGGGCTCGGCCGCGACCAGCGCTCCGCCCAAGGAAAATACCAGGGCCGGCGCCGCGAAGGCGGAGCCGAGCAAGGCTCTCGCGACGACGAGCGCGAACGCGAAGGCCAGCGCCGCCAGCAGCGCGAGCGGCGCCGCGCCTGCGCGGAGGGTCTCCAGCAGCTCCGCCGCGGTCAGGCCGGACGCGATGGAGGCGGCGCCCGAGACCAGAAAGCAGCCCGAAGCGGCGAGAAAGCCGGCGACCACCGGAAACGGGATGAAGCGCAGGACGCTGGCCAGCCGATAGGCCCCGGCGAGGCCGAGCAGGAGCGACGCCGCCGCCGTCGCCGCGGTCAGCGCCGCGGCGGCGTTGGCCAACGCCTGCAGGGGCGGCGCCTCCGCCGGCGTGGCCGCCGCGACCCCGGCGGCAAGCGCCGCGGCGACGGCGATGACGGGCGTGTCCGGCCCGCCGACCGCGCGGCGGAAGCTGGAGGCGGTCGCCAGCAACAGGGTGGCGACCCCGGCCGAGAGAACGGCCGCGGTGACGCCGGCCTCCGCGAAGGGCGCGAGGCGGCCCGAGAAGACCAGCGCGCCGAAGCCGAGCGAATAGGCGAAGGTCACGAACGCGAGGATCAGCCCGGCGGACGCGTCATGCGCCGCGCCGGCGACTCCCTGGCGGGCAGGCTGCGGGCGGGGCGTCGCCTTCGAAGGCGGCGAGGAGTTCGAGGCATGCGTCAAGCGAGGCGGGTCCCGAGGGCGTCAATCGAAGGGACCGTCGCGGATGAATGACGTTGCGGCAAGGATTTGGCGGACATGCGGCGCGCCCTGAGGAGCTCCGCCCGTCGCCGACGTCCGCTATGCGCAGCCCCTCGGCGTCCCCTCACCGCGGCAGCCGCAGCACCGCGCGCAGGCCGCCCCATCGCGGCCCGTCCTCCAGCAGCAAGGTCCCGCCATGGGCGTGGGCGATGTCGAGGGCGATGGCGAGGCCGAGGCCCGTGCCTCCGCCCAGGTTCTGGTTGCGCGAGGCGTCGAGGCGCGTGAAGGGGCGGAAGGCATCCTCGCGCCGGGCCTCGGGGATGCCGGGGCCATCGTCCTCGACCGCGAACTCCACCCAGCCGCGGCCGAGCCGCAGGGTCGCCACGGCGCGGCGGCCGCCGTAGCGGCGGGCGTTCTCCAACAGGTTGGCGAGGGCGCGGCGAACGGCGGTTTCGCGCAGCACCAGGGGCGCGTCGGGCGGGTCCGCGATCTCCAGCGCCACTTCGCCGCCGGCGCGGCGGGCGTCGGCGACGGCGCCCTCCAGCAGGGCGGCGGGGTCGGTGGGGGCCGCGGCCTCGCCCTGCCCTCCGCGGGCGTAGTCTAGGAAGGCGTCGAGCATGCGCTCCATCTCCTCCACGTCGCGGCGGAGCTCGTTCGTTTCGGGGCCCGGATCGACCATGGCGAGGGCGAGCTTCATGCGCGTCAGCGGCGTGCGCAGATCGTGGGAGACGCCGAAGAGCATGGTGGTGCGCTGCTCGATGGCCCGCTCGATCCGGCGGCGCATGTCGAGGAAGGCGGCGCCGGCGCGGCGCACCTCCTCGGCGCCCGAAGGGCGGAAGGCGCCGGAGCGGCCGCGGCCGAAGTCTTCGGCGGCGACGGCCAGATGGCGGATGGGACGCACCTGGTTGCGCAGGAAGAGCACCGCGACGACGGTCAGCAGGGCGGCGGTGGCGGTCATCCAGACCAGCAGGATATGCGGGTTCGAGGCGATGACGCGCTTGCGGGGGATCAGAGCGCGCAAGGCCCCGCGAGCGGTTTCGATGCGCAGATCCGCGGCCCCGGCATGGGAGACGAGATCGGCCGAGAGCGGACGGTCCAGAACCCGGCGCATGGTCGAGGCCAGCGCCTCTCCCGACACGTCGAGGAAGCGGGCGCGCGCGCCGGGCGTCACCTGGGCGTCGGGGTCCAGCGCGAGGGTCAGGCCCAGAGGGGCGGCGAGCGCTTCGAGGCCGGCGCGGGCGGCCTCGACGCTCTCGGCCGCCTCGACCACGTCGACGGCGTAGAGCAGCTCGAGCGCCACGGCGCCGGCCATCTGCTCGGTCACGCCGGCGTAGTGGCGCTGCACGAAGAGGCCGGCGACCACCAGCTGCAGCAGGACGATGGGCAGCAGCAGGATCATCAGCGCCCGACCGAAGAGGCTGCGCGGCAGGAATTTCTTGTAGGGCGAGGCCATGGGCGACAGGTTGGGCGCGAACGGCCCCGCGCGCAACGGCCGCCAGGGGCGGGCCGCCGGAAGGGCGGCCGCGGGGCGAGGGGGGTCGATCCCCCCGAGCCCCGCCCGCTGGAGGAGGGCGCCATGGCTGACGATCCGTTCGACCGCGATCCAGGCCCCCCGGCCGGGGTCTGCGCGACGCTCGAGCCGGGGATCCGGCGGATCACCTGCCCCAATCCGTCGGCCATGACCTTCACCGGCACCCAGACCTATCTGATCGGAACCGGCGAGGTGGCGGTCGTCGATCCCGGTCCCGAAAGCGCCGAACACCTTCAAGCGATCCTCGGCGCGCTGGGGCCGCAGGAGCGCGTCGCCTGGATCGTGCTGACCCACACCCATGTGGACCACTCGCCGGGCGCCGAAGCGCTACAGGCGGCGACCGGGGCGCGGACGGCCGGCTTCGGGCCGCATGGGACGGGGATGAGCGCTCGGATGCAGGCGCTGGCGGCCTCGGGCGCCGATCTGGGGGGCGGAGAGGGCGCGGATCGCCGCTTCGCTCCGGACCGGCGCCTGGCGGACGGCGAGACATTGGAGGGCGCGGGCTGGCGGCTGACCGCGATCCACACGCCAGGGCACCTGAGCAACCATCTGAGCTTCGCGGTGGAGGGCGACGGCGTCGCCCCGGGCGCGGTGCTGAGCGGGGACCATGTGATGGCCTGGGCGACGACCATGGTCTCGCCCCCGGACGGAGACATGGCCGCCTTCATGGCCAGCCTGCGCAAGCTGCAGGGGCGCGGCGACCGGATTTTCCATCCGGGCCACGGGGCGCCGGTGCGGGACCCCGAGCGCATGATCGCTCACCAGATCGCCCACCGCCGGACCCGCGCCCGGCAGGTGCGCGAGGCGCTGGAGACCGCGGGAGAGGCCGGCGCGACGCCGATGGAGCTGACGCGCCGGATCTACGCCGACGTGGACCCGGCGCTGCACGGCGCGGCGTCCCGCAACGTTCTGAGCGCGCTTTTGGGACTGCTGGACGAGGGCGGGGCGGCCCATGACGGGGCTTTGGGTCCGGCCGCGAGGTTCCGAGCGCTTTGACGGTCGGGCGCCGCCGGCGCCGAGACGGCGGTCAGTCGCAGATCTGCTGCAGGGCGATCCACTCCGCATCCGTCAGCGACGGCTCGAAGGCGCGGTCGCCGATGACGTCGGCGGCGAGCGCGGCGTCGCGGCGGGAGGCGAGGTCGGGATGGGTGGCGAGGTGGCGCATCAGACCCTGGGGCGCGTCCGTCTGCTCGGAGAGCCGGTCGAAGAAGGCGGCCATCGGGGTGGACGGCAAGGCCGCGTCGGCCAGAAGGGCATGGGCGTAGGCGTCGGCGGCGAACTCGGCCTCGCGCGAATGGGAGGCGCTGAGCACCGCCTCGCCCATGGCCACGACCACCGCGCCGCCCAGGAAATCCCCGACCAGCAGGCCCAGGATCCCCGCCGACCCGGCGCTGCGCAGCACGCCGCGCAGAGGATCGCGGGCGACGACATGGCCGATCTCATGGGCGACCACGGCCGCGATCTCATCGGGTCCGGAGGCGCTGCGCAGCAGGCCCGAGAGGATCATGATCTGGCCGCCCGGCGCGGCGAAGGCGTTCTGCATCTCCGCGTCGAAGACCTGGATGCGCAGCGGCATCGGCAGGTCCGCATGGCGCGCCACGCGGTCCGACAAGCGGCTCAGGGCGCGCTGGCCGGCAGGGTCCTCGCAGGCCTCTTCGGCGGAGAGGAGGCCGGCCACCTGCTCCACCACCGCTTCGCCCAAGCGGCGCTCCTGCTCATAGGGCACGAGGACGGCGAGCCGGTCGGCCAGGGTCGGCACCAGCACGAGGACGATCAGCGCCAGGGCCGCGGCGGCGGCGCCGCTCCAAAGCCCCAGGCGCAGCAGGCCGCGGCCCAGCGGCGGTCCCGCGCGCAGGTCCGGGCAGACGCGTCGAATCGCCTGGATCATCACCGGATCGCGGAGCGTCAGACGCTCATCGGAGTCGGGGTCCGGCGTCAGCCGCAGCGCCGCGTCGTCGACGGCGCCGGCGTCGACCTCGCGCAGGGAGGCCAGAGCCCAATGCGCCACGGGCGTTTCGTCGAAGCGCGACAGGGGGAGGGAGGCGCGGCCGAACTTCACCAGGACCTCCTGGCGGCGGGAGGTCATGCCATCCAGTTAGTCGCCCGACGCCTCCAGCAAGGCGTAGCGGGATAGTGCGGTGTCAGGATCGTCCGCATTGGCGCGGCGTCGTCGTTTTAGGGCCATCTAGAACCCCGCGCC
>JBCCPD010000240.1:0-5976 GCA_039025075.1 Pseudomonadota bacterium
CCGCCGCGCAGCGCTCCGCGATGTGGCCCACCGTGTCGGCGCCCGCGTCCCCGAAGGCCGCGGCGTCGGGCGCCCCGCCGATCCCGACGCTGTCGAGCACGAAGAGGAAGGCGCGCGGCATCCTAGACGTCCCCCTCAAGCATCCGTTGGCCCGAGCCGCCGGATCACCGGCTCGCCGGCCTCCGGCGCGCCCTCGCCGACGACGTAGGCCGCGCGCAGCCGCTCCGCCGCCGCCTCCGCCGCGTCGCGGTTGCGCGCATGCACGCGCGCCAGCGGAAAGTCCTCGTCCACCATCGCGCCGATGCCGGCGCAGTGGGTCAGCCCCACGGCCGGGTCCACCGGGTCCTGCGGCCGAGTCCGACCGCCGCCGAGCGCCACGACCGCGTTGCCCACGGCCCGCCCGTCGATCCCCTGCACGATCCCGTCGGTCATGGGCGGCACGTCCAGCACCACCGGCGCGTCCTCCAGATGCGCCTCGAACCGCTCCACGAAGTCCGTCGGGCCGCCAAGCGCGCTCACCATCGCCCCGAATTTCTCGGCCGCGCGCCCGTCCTCGAAGGCGCGGGCCATGGCCTCGCGCCCGGCCTCCGGCATCGGCTCCGCGCCGCACAGCGCCAGCAGCTCCCCGCCCAAAGCCACCGTGACGTCCCAGAGGCGGCCGTCCACTTCCGCCCCGGTCAGGAACCGCACCGCGTTGGCCACTTCCACCGCGTTGCCGCAGGCGCTCGCCAGCGGCTCGTTCATGTCGGTGATCAGGGCGGAGGTCCGGCATCCCGCCCCGTTCGCCACCGCCACCAGGCTTTGCGCGAGCGCGTCCGCCTCCTCCGCCGTCGCCATGAAGGCGCCCGTGCCCACCTTCACGTCCAGCACCAGCGCCTCCAGCCCCGCCGCCAGCTTCTTCGACAGGATCGAGGCGGTGATCAGATCCACGCTCTCCACCGTCCCCGTCACGTCGCGGATCGCGTAGAACCGCTTGTCCGCCGGCGCGATCTCCGCCGTCTGACCGATCACGGCGCAGCCGACCTCCCGCGTCACCCGCGCCAGCGCCTCCGGCCCCGGCGCGACGTCGTAGCCCGGGATCGCCGAGAGCTTGTCCAGCGTCCCGCCCGTGTGACCCAATCCGCGGCCGGAGATCATCGGCACGTAGACCCCGCAGGCCGCCAGCGCCGGCGCCAGCATCAGCGAAACGTTGTCGCCCACGCCCCCGGTCGAGTGCTTGTCCACCACGGGCCCCGGCAGGTCCCAGCGCAGCACTTCGCCCGAATCCCGCATCGCCTCGGTCAGGACCACCCGCTCCTCGACCGTCATGCCCTGAAAGCACACCGCCATGGCCAGCGCCGCGATCTGCGCGTCCGTCACCGCGTCGGAGGTCAGGCCGGCCGCGAAGAAACGGATCTCCTCCGCGCTCAGCGCCCCGCCATCGCGCTTCTTGAGAATGATCTCCTGCGGCAGCATCGTCCGCCTCCCGCCTCCGGCTGCATCGCCGATCCCGTGATCGACCCTCCCGCCGACCCCACCAAGCCCGATCGCGCCCGCGACGGGCTTCGCCGACCGCGCGCCGCGCTCGACCCTCAGTAACCGTCGGAGGCCGCCGGCCCTTCGCCGCCCTCGATCGCCGCCAGCAGCGCGTCCAGCAGGCCCGAGGCGCCGAAGCGGAACGTCGCCGGCCCGGCCCAGCCCTCACCCATGATCTCGTCGGCCAACGACAGATAGGCCGCCGCGTCCTCGACCGTCCGAATGCCGCCCGCCGCCTTGAAGCCGACGCCGGGCCGACCGCTTTGCTTGATCGCGGTCAGCATCGTCTCCGCCGCGCTCAAGGTGGCGTTGACCGGAACCTTGCCGGTGGAGGTCTTGAGGAAGTCCGCCCCGCCCGCCAGGGCCAGCTCGGACGTCTGCCGGGTCATCTCGGCGCTGTCGAGCATCCCGGTCTCCAGGATCGCCTTCACCGGCGCCGGGAAGGCGGCGCGCTTCACCCGCTCGACGCGGGCGGTCACCTTTTCGGGCCGTCCTTCCATCAGCGCGCGATAGGGGATCACCACGTCGATCTCGTCGGCGCCGTCGCGGATCGCCGCCTCGGTCTGCTCGATCGCTTCCTCGGCGGTCTCCGTGCCCGTCGGAAAGGCGACCACCGTGGCGATCTTGATGTCCGGCGAAGCGACGGATCGCGCCAGCGTCACGAAGCGCGGCCAGACGCACAGCGCCGCCACGGTGCCGTGCAGCGTCGTGCCCCTGGCGGCCAGCGCGCGCACATCGTCCTCGGTGCAGGCGTCGTCGAGATTGGTCAGGTCGAGGCAGGTCAGCGCCTTCAAAGCGATCTCGGTCCCGCTCATGCGAAGCTCCGCGCGAAGCCGCGGACGAGGGCGCGGAACCGTGTCTGAGCCTTGGCGGCCTCCGTCTTGGTCTCCGCATGGCTCAGCGCCTGACCGGTCATGCCCGCGGCATAGTTCGTGATCACCGAGACCGCGGCGACCTCGAGGCCCAGATACCGCGCGATGATCGTCTCCGGCACGGTGGACATGCCCACGGCGTCCGCCCCGAGGATCGTCGCCGCCCGGATCTCCGCCGGCGTCTCGAACGAGGGGCCGGAAAACCAGGCGTAGACCCCCTCTTGCAGCTCCGGATCCAATCCCTTCAGCCGCTCCCGCAGATGCGGCGCATAGGCATCGACGAGATTCACGAAGCGCCCGTCCGTCTCCTCCCCGATCATCGGGTTGAGCCCCGACCAATTCAAATGATCCGAGATCGCCATCAGGCTCCCCGGCCCCATCTCCTCGCGGGTGGAGCCGGCGGCGTTGGTCAGCAGCAACGTCTCCACGCCCAGCGCCTTGAGCGTCTCCAGCGGCGTGCGCATCACCGTCGGATCGCCCTTTTCGTAGTAGTGCGCCCGCCCCGACAGCATCGCCACCGGCGCTCCCTCCAGCGCGCCGACCACCACCGCCCCGGCATGTCCCGACACGCCCGACGCCGGAAACCCCGGCAAGTCCCCGAACGGAGTCGAGACGGCGCCCTCCACCTCCTCCGCCATCGCCCCGAGGCCGGAGCCCAGCACCATCCCCAGCCGAGGCGCCTGCGCCCCGATGCGGCCGCGCAGCGTCTCCGCCGCCTCGGTCATGCCTCGTCCTCGAGCCGGAAGGCCGCCGGCAGCAGCTCCGCCAACGTCCAGCTCGCCCGCATCCCCGTCAGATCCCCCGAATGGATCATGGTCGAGGGCGCTCCGAACTCCGCCAGCCGCTGCCGGCAGCCGCCGCAGGGCGTCACCGGCGGGTCGAGCTCCGCCACCACGACCACCTCGGCGATGCGCCGGTCCTCGTCGGTCTCGGCCGCCATGATCATATGGGCGATGGCGCTCGTCTCCGCGCACCAGCCCTCGGGATAGGACGTGTTCTCCATATTGGCGCCGAGATGCACTTTCCCGCTTTCCGTCCGCAAGGCGCAGCCGACCGGGAAGCGCGAGTACTTCGCATAAGCCTTCTCCCGCGCCTTCACCGCCGCGCGCCACAAATCCTCAGGTCCCGTCACGTCTCCCCCGCCAAGGCGCTCCCCGCCCCCTCGTCAGAGGCGCCCATGGCGCCCGGCCGCTCGTCGAGCCCCAGCCTGCGCCACCGTCCCTGCCGCAGATGCACGATCGTGGGCTGATGGAACGTCGCCCAGTCCTCAGGCCCGAACCGATCCGCCAGGTGCATCAGCGCCGCGCCCAGAATGCCCCCATGACAGGCCACGGCCGTCCTCTTCGGCTCCAACGCCGCCAGATCCGCCAGCGCGCTCTGCACCCGCCGCCATACCTCCGCCGCCGTCTCGGACCAAGGCGCGCGGTAGTCCGCATCGCTCAGCATCCGCGGCGCATGCAGCCCGATCTCCGCCAGCGCGGCGTCGGAGATGTGCCACTCCGCCAACCGCGCATCGATCACGACCTCCAGCCCCGAGGCGGCGGCGAAGGGCGCGATCGTCTCCTGCGACCGCCGGTAGGGAGAGCACCGGATCCGCTCGATCCCCGCCCAGGCGAGCCGCTCGGCCACCCGCTCCGCATCCTCCGCCCCGAGCGCGGTCAACGGGTCCGACAGCCCGTCCCCCGCCTTCTCGCAATGACGCAGGATCACCAGGTCCAGCTCGCGCAAGGCATCCATCACCGTTCCTTCACATAGGGCGTCCCGCCCGCCTTCGGCGGCACCGCCTTGCCGATGAACCCGGCCAGCAGAACCACCGTCAGGATGTAGGGCAGCGCCTGGATCAGCTGCACCGGCACCTCGCCGATCAGCGGCAGCGCATTGCCCTGCAGCCGGATCGCCGCGGCGTCCAGAAAGCCGAACAGAAGGCACGCCGCCATCGCCTGCAGCGGCCGCCACTTGGCGAAGATCAGCGCGGCGAGCGCGATGAACCCTTTGCCCGCGCTCATGTTCACGATGAACCCCGCGCTCTGCGAGATGCTCAGATACGCCCCCCCGATCCCGCACAGCGCGCCGCACACGATCAGCGCCTGATAGCGCATCGCCGTCACGCCGATCCCGGCCGTGTCCACCGCCGCCGGGTTCTCCCCCACCGCCCGCAGCCGCAGCCCGAAGCGCGTGCGATACAGAACCCACCACGCCGCCGGCGCCGCCAGAAACGCCGCGTAGACCAGCAGCGAATGCCCCGAGATCAGCTCCGAATAGATCCCCCCGACCCCCGGCACGCCCTCCAGCGCCTCCGCGAACGGCCAGTCGAGGGCGCCGAACCTCTGATCCGCGCTCAGCGAGGGGGTCCGCCCGCCCTGCCGGAACCAAGCCTGCCCCAGCAGCGCCGTCAGCCCCGCCGCCAGAAAGTTGATCGCCACGCCCGAGACGATCTGGTTGCCCCGATAGGTGATGCAGGCCGCCCCGTGCACCAGAGCCAGGGCGACCGAGGCGCCCATCCCCGCCAGCAGCCCGATCCAGGCGCTGCCATAGACCGCCGCCGCGGCCCCGGCGGCGAAGGCGCTCGCCAGCAGCTTTCCTTCGAGCCCGATGTCGAAGACGCCCGAGCGCTCCGCGAACAGCCCCGCCAGGCACGCCAGCAGCAGCGGCGTCGACAGCCGCACCGTGCTGTCGAGGATCAGGATCGCGGTCTCGAACACCTCCATCTCAGGCCGCCCTCTCGCCCGCGCGCGCCGCGAAAAGCCGCGCCACCGCCGGCCGGAACATGTACTCCATGGCCCCGGCGAAGAGCACCACCAGCCCCTGGATCACCACCACCATGTCCCGCGTGATGTTCGGCATCTCGAACGCCAGCTCCGCGCCGCCCTGGTAGAGCACGCCGAACAGCAGGCTCGCCAGCACGATCCCCACCGGATGCGCACGCCCCATCAGCGCCACCGCGATGCCCACGAAGCCGGCCCCTCCGGCCACGTCGAGAAACAGGCGGTTCTGATCCCCCATCACCGGGTTCAGCGCCAGCATCCCGGCAAGCCCGCCCGAGATCAGCATGGTGACCACCGTGATCCGCACCGGATCGATCCCCGCATAGCGCGCCGCCGTCGGGCTCGCCCCGAAGGTCCGGATCTCATAGCCCAGCTTGGTGCGCCAGATCAGCGCCCAAACCCCGACGCCCGCGATCAGCGCGAGGAAAAAGGACAGGTTCGCCGGCGCCCCGCCGATGTCCTGCCCGAAGAGCGCCAGGAACCAGCCGATCTTCGGCAGCCGCCCCGCCTCCTCGAACGTCCGGCTCTCCGGCGCCATCGCCCCGTCCACCTTCAGGACGTTGACCAGCAGATAGACCATCAGAGAGGCGGCGAGGAAATTGAACATGATCGTCGTGATGACGATGTGCGAGCCGCGCGTCGCCTGCAGATAGGCCGGAACGAAGGCCCAGGCCGCCCCGAAGATCGCGCCCCCCAGCGCCGCCAGCGGCGCGATCACCCACCACGGCATGACGTGGTCGAGGCTAAGGCACACGAGCGCGACGCCCAATCCCCCCACATAGGCCTGCCCCTCCCCCCCGATGTTGAAGAGCCCCGCATGGAAG
>JBCCPD010000241.1:0-5964 GCA_039025075.1 Pseudomonadota bacterium
CATCGCACCTCCATCCTCCATCCCGGGCCGGTGGTGGTTCCCGCGGCCCTGGCGGCGGCGGAGGCGCGGGGCGCCTCGGCCGACGCGTTCCTGGCGGCGGTGGTGCGGGGCTATGAGGCGGTGATCCGCATCGGCGCCTCCGTCGGGCCGGGGCACTATGCTCTGTGGCACAACACATCCACCTGCGGGCCGTTCGGCGCGGCGGCGGCGGCCGGCGCGCTGGCGGGGCTGGGGGAGGACGCGCTGGTCTGGGCGCTGGGCAACGCCGGCACGCAGGCGGCCGGGCCCTGGCGCACGCGGCACGAGCCGGTCATGAGCAAGCAGCTGCACACGGCGCGGGCGGCGGAGGCGGGGCTGGCCGCGGCGGCGCTGGCCGAGGCAGGCTTCACCGGGCCGGAGTTCATTCTGGAGGGAGCCCAAGGGTTCTACGAGGCGATGGCGCCCGACGCGACGCCCGCGGCGGTGGTCGACGGACTGGAGGACGCGCCCTGGCGGATCTGGGACGTCAGCTTCAAGCCCTGGCCCGCCTGCCGCCACGCCCACCCGACCGTCGACGCGGCGCTGGCGCTGCGCGCGCGGGGCGTCGATGCGGCCGAGATCGCAGCGATCCGCATCGAAACCTATCCCGACGCGGTGCGGTTCTGCGACCGGCCCGATCCGACGACGGAGCCTGAGGCGAAGTTCAGCCTGCAGCATTCGGCCGCGACGGCCTTGGCCGAGGGTCCGCCCGACCTGGAGACGTTCCGCAGCGGCGCCCTGCCCCGCGCCGCGGCGCTGCGCGCCCTCGCCATCGTGGAGGCGGCCGAGCCCTTCGCCTCGGCCTTTCCCGCGCGCTACGGCGCGGCGGTGGAGGTGCGCCTGCGCTCCGGCGAGGTTCTGCTCGAAGTCGCGGCGGATGCTCTGGGCGATCCGGACAACCCGGTGGACGAAGGGCGGCTGGTCGAAAAGGCGCGGGCGCTGATGCTCGACGGCGGGCGAAGCGAAGCGCAGGCGGACCGGCTGATCGAGACCGCCCTGGCGCTGCACGGCGGCGGCGCGGCGCTCGACGCGTTCGCGGCGGCGCTGGCGGACGCGCCGGCATGAAGACCGAGCGCGGCACCGAAGCCTGCGCTCCAAACACCATCAGGAAAAACGTCTCATGACCTCTCCGTACTTCTCCGGCTTCGACCCCGCGGCGTTGGCGCAGGAGTTTCCGGTGGCGGACGCCCAGGCTCGGCTCGGCGCAATGAGCGTGGATGAACTGCGGGCGGCGCAGAACGCGCGGTTCCTCAACACGATGGACTTCGCCTGGAAAGTGCCGTTCTACCAGCGCCTCTGGGGTGCCGCGGGGGCGGAGCCGGGGGATGTGCGCAGCCTCGACGATCTCGCGAAGCTGCCGACCTACGACAAGTCGGACCTGATGGCCTCGGTCGAGGCCTATCCGCCCATCGGGGATTTCCATGGGGCGGAGGCCTATGCGCCGGGGGAGGCGCCGCCGGTGATCCTGCAGACGACCTCCGGCACGACGGGCAAGCCTCAGCCGCTGATCTACGGGCCGAAAAGCCGCGAGGTGCAGAACATGCTTCTGGCGCGGCTCTATGCGCTGCAGGGTCTGACGCGCGACGACATCGTGCACTCGGTCTACGGCTTCGGGATGGTCAACGGCGGGCACTACGTGCGCGAGACCCTGGTGCATTGGGTCGGCGCGAAAGTGCTGAGCGCGGGAACGGGGGCGGAGACGCGCTCGGCCCAGCAGGTGCGGCTGATGGCGGATTTCGGCGCCACCGCGCTGGTCGGTTTCGGCGACTACATCAAGAAGCTGGCGCAGGTGGCGCGGGAGGAGGGGCTGGAGCCCGGCCGCGACATCCGCATCAAGCGCATCATCGGCCATATGGGCGCCGAGACGGCGGAGACGATGTCGAACGCCTGGGGCGGCGGCGTGGAGGTCTACGACTGGTACGGCGTGGGCGACACCGGGGCCATCGCCGGCCAGGGGCCGGACCGCGAGGGCATGCACGTGATGGAGGACGCGCAGTTCCTGGAGCTGCTGGACGTGGAGAGCGGCGCCGCCGCGGCCGACGGCGAGATGGGCGACATGGTCTGCACCTGCCTCTACAAGGACGACGTCTTCCCGATCATCCGCTTCAACACCCATGACGTGACGCGGTTCGAGGCGGGCGCGAACCCCCTGGGCCTGCCGTTCAAGCGCATCGCCGGGTTCCTGGGACGCTCCGACAACATGGTGAAGCTGCGCGGCATCAACATCTATCCGCAGGGGATCGGCGCGCTGCTCTCGGCGCAGTTCGAGGCGCTGAACGGGGAGTATGTCTGCCGGGTGGAGAGCCGCGAGGGGCGGGAGGAGATGACGGTGATCGCCGAGGCGACGTCTCGGCCCGAAGGGCTGGTCGAGGCGATGGAGGCGGCGCTGAAGACCCGGCTCGGCGTGCAGATCGGGGTGGAGCTGACGGCGCCCGGCGGCACCGGAGAGCTGACGCAGATCGAGCAGCGCCAGAAGCCGATCCGCCTGATCGACGCGCGCTGATCTTGTTTTCGCCGACGCCCGGGAGGGCTGAACATGGCTGATCACAGAAGCGTTTCCGAGGATCTGGAGGCGCGGCTCGCGCGGATCGGGGCGGAGGACGGGGTCCTGCGCAGCTTCATCCGGGTGGATTCGGATGCGGCGCGGTCGGCCGCGGCGCTGGCCGACGGGCGGCGGGCGCGGAAGATGACGCTGGGCGCGCTCGACGGCGTGGCGGTCGCGGTGAAGGACAACCTGGCGGTGGCCGGGGCGCCCTGGACGGGCGGCATCGGCGGCCGGCGCGGGCGGATCGCGGGCGAGGACGCGGCGGTTGTGGCGCGGCTGAAGGCCGCCGGCGCGCTTGTGCTGGGCGGGCTGAACATGGAGGAGGGCGCCCTGGGCGCCGTCACCGACAACGCGGTTTTCGGGCGCTGCCTGAACCCGTTGGGGTCCTTGGCCGAAGGAGACGCGCTGACGCCCGGGGGGTCCTCGGGCGGGTCGGCGTCGGCGGTGGCGGCGGGCTTCGTGGACCTGTCGCTGGGGACGGACACGATGGGCTCGGTGAGGATCCCGGCGGCCTGTTGCGGGCTGTTCGGGTTGAAGCCGACCCATGGGCTGATCCCTCGGTCCGGGATGGCGTATCTGGCGCCGTCGCTCGACACGATCGGGCCGCTGGCGCGGGACGTGGATCTGCTGTGGCCTGCGGTGCTGGCCATGGCCGGGGTGGATGCCGGCGATCCGGAGGCTCGGCCGGCGCCGAAGGGGTGGGATGCGCGGCCGGAGGCTTCGCTGGCGGGGTTGGTGCTGGGCGTGCCGTCCTCGCTGGCGGAGGTGGAGTTCGAGGCCGAGGTGCTGGCGTCCTTCGAGCGCGCGAAGGACGCGGCTCGCACCGCCGGGGCGCGGGTGATCGACGTGGCGACGCCAGGCTGGGACGCCGGCCGGGCGCGCCGCGGCGGGCTGCTGATCAGCGAGGCGGAGGGCGCGGCGGAGATGGCGGACCTGCTGGCGTCCGACGATCCGGAGGCGGTGACGGACGGGTTCCGGGCGCTGCTGGACTATGGCGCGCGGGCGAGCTCCGCGCGGCTGGTCGACGCCTATGGGCGGGTGCGCGCTGCCGCGGGCGCGGCGCATCGGGCCTTGGGCGAGTGCGATGCGCTGATGCTGCCGACGGCGGCGCAGAGGGCGTTCCGGCACGGCGCGCCGGTTCCGGCCAACCAGGCGGACCTGACCGCCTGGGCGAACTTCGCGGGGCTTCCGGCGGTGGCTCTGCCGGTTCCGGCGGAGGGGCTGCCGGCCTCGGTGCAGCTCATGGGGCCGGCATTCTCCGAAGGCGCGTTGACCGCCTGGGCGGCGGCATTGGCGAAGGCTGCGTCCGCCTAGCCCCTCATGCTGTCGGGCAGGAAGCTGACGATGCCCGGGAAGATCAGGATCAGAACGACCAGCAGGATCAGGATGCCGCAGAAGGGGGCGGCCGAGACCGCCAACCTACCGAGTGGTATGTCCGTCAAGCTCTTGATGACGAAGAGGTTGAAGCCGATGGGCGGCGTGATCTGCGCCATCTCGATGGTCAGGATCAGGAAGATGCCGAACCAGACCGGATCGAAGCCCGCCGCGGTCACCAGTGGCAGCGTCACGGGCAACGTCATGACGATCGTCGAGAGCCCGTCGATGAAGCAGCCGAGCGCCAGGTAGAAGGCCATCAGCAGCAGGATCAGCTGCCAGGGGGCGAGGTTCAGCGCCTCGATGGACGCCGCGACCTCGGTTGGAATGGCGAGGCGGGCCATGGCCTTGGACATGAAGAGCGCGCCCGCCAGGATCAGCCCGATCATGGAGCACGTGCGGACCGTGCCCATGAGGGCGCCGCGGATCATGGAGAAGGTGAAGGTGCCTTCCCAGAGGCTCAGGAGGAGCGCGCCGAAGACGCCCATGGCCGCCGCCTCGGTCACCGAGGCCCAGCCGGCGTACATGGTGCCCAGCACGAAGCCGATCAGGACGGTGATGGGCAGCAGCTTGGTGAGCGCGATGCCCTTCTGCGCCCAGGACGTCGACGGGTCCGGCGGCGGGACGGTGCCGCGGGTCGCGAGGCTGTAGCCGCCGATGTAGACCATGAACATCAGGGCGAGCATCAGGCCGGGGATCACGCCGGCGATGAAGAGCTCGAGGATCGAGACCTCCGCCAAGATGCCGTAGATGATGAGCGGGATCGAGGGCGGGATCAGGAAGCCTATGGTGCCGGAGCCGGCGAGGGAGCCGGCGGCCATGACCGGCGAATAGCCGCGCGATTCCAGCTCTTTGAGCGTGATGCGGCCGACCGTGGCGGTGGTCGCGGCGGAGCTGCCGGAGACGGCGGCGAAGAGGGTGCAGCCGAGGACGTTGACGTGCAGCAGCCGGCCGGGGAGGCGGCGCACGAAGGGCGCGAGGCCGGCGAAGAGGTTTTGCGACAGGCGCGTGTGGAAGAGGATCTCCCCCATCAGGATGAAGAGGGGGAGGGTGACGAGGGCCTCCGTGACCGCGGTCGACCAGAGGTCCGAGGCGAGAAAACGGTCAACGCGCAAGGACTTGAAGACCTCGAGCGAGAGTATGCCCACGGACATCAGCGCGAAGCCGACCCAGACGCCGCCGGCGAGGGTGATCGCGAGGAGGACGGCGATGAAGGAGAGGGGGGCGGTCATCCGAACTCCTCCTGTTCAGGGGCGGCGATGCGGTCGGTCTCGGCAGGCTCGTCGATGAGCAGGCGGATCACCCGGGCGAGCAGGGAGAGGGCCAGGATCAGGAGGCTGGCGGCGAGGAGGGACTGGGGAAAAACCAGTGGAGTCGCAGTGGGATAGAAGGAGACGGAGCCCCGTTCCCAGGTGCGGACGGCGAAGATGATCGAGGACCAGGCCATGAAGCTGGAGACGCCGAGGCCGAAGACCGAGCAGATCAGGTCGACCCAGCGGCGGGCCTCTTCGCCGAAGCGCTCGATGAGCAGGGAGACGCGGATGTGCCCGCCCTGGCGCAGGGTCCAGCCGGACCCGGAAAACAGCGTGGCCGCAAGCAGATAGCCGCCGTATTCGACCGACCAGGGCTGCGACCAGGCGATGAGGTTCACGGTGAAGACCTCGAGGATCAGCATGCCGGCGAGCAGCGCCGTGGCGGTCGCGGCGACCGCCGCGCCGGCCAGGCAGAGGGCGTCGATGACGGCGAGGAGAGGGCGCATGGTCGGGTCTTTCGCGTCGGGTTTTCGTCGGGCGAACGTCGGGCGTGGGTCGGGTCCGCGTCGGGCCGAGGTCGGGCGGGCGTCGGGACGCGGGTCGGGCAGGAGTCGGGGTCGTGTCGGGCGAGCGTCGGGCTTTTGTCGGGCAAACGTCGGGCAGGCGAGCGGGCGGCGGGATTGCAGAGATGCCGCCCATTGCGAGCGCGGCGATGGCGGGGCGAACCCGAGTCAAGGCCGCGAAAACCGCGGCGCGAGCCCCCGCCCCCCTGCC
>JBCCPD010000242.1:0-5957 GCA_039025075.1 Pseudomonadota bacterium
AATACGCTGCTGCGCACCGGACGCTCGGGCGTGCTGAACATCGCCCGCGACTTCTCGTGCTGCATCGTCACGCGCGACGACCGCCTGCTGGCGACGGCCGAGAGCCTGCCGATCCACGTGCTGAGCGGGCCGGACATGATGACCGCCTCGGTGCGCGCGCATCACCCGGATCTGCGCCGGGGCGACGCGTTCCTGCACAACTCGCCCTATCACGGCTGTTCGCACCCCGCCGATCACACGCTGATCGTGCCGGTAATCGACGACGCGGGCGAGCATCACTTCACCGTCGTCGCCAAGGCCCACCAGGCCGATTGCGGCAACGCCAAGCCCACCACCTATGACGGCGCCGCGCGCGACGTCTACGAGGAGGGGGCGCTGATCTTCCCCGGCGTGCAGGTGCAGCGCGACTACGAGGACGTCTCGGACATCATCCGCATGTGCATGATGCGCATCCGGGTGCCCGAGCAGTGGTGGGGCGACTACCTCGCCATGGTCGGCGCCGCGCGCATCGGAGAGCGGGAGCTGCTGGCCCTCGGCGAGGAGCTGGGCTGGGACCGGCTGCATCGCTTCACCGAGGACTGGTTCGACTATTCGGAGACGCGCATGCGCTCGGCCGTGCGGGCGCTGCCGAGCGGGCGCGCCGCGTGGACCTCGCGCCACGATCCGGTGCCGGGCACGCCGAAGGACGGGGTGCCCATCAACGTCTCGGTCGAGGTGGACGCGGAGGTGGAACGGATCACGGTCGATCTGACCGACAATCTCGACGCGCTGCCCTGCGGGCTTAACCTGTCAGAAGCCTGCGCGCGCACGGCGGCGATGATCGGCGTCTTCAACTCCATCGACCCGACGACGCCCAAGAACGCCGGCGCCTTCCGGCGGATCGAGGTGAAGCTTAAGGAGAACTCGGTCTGTGGGGTGCCGCGGCATCCGACCAGCTGCTCGGTCGCCACGACGAACATCGCGGATCGGGTGGCGAACTCGGTGCAGGCCGCTTT
The DNA here is from genome assembly GCA_039025075.1 of Pseudomonadota bacterium. Classification (GTDB taxonomy): domain Bacteria; phylum Pseudomonadota; class Alphaproteobacteria; order Rhodobacterales; family Rhodobacteraceae; genus Albimonas. The sequence continues at coordinate 996 of JBCCPD010000242.1, forward strand.
GGCGGAGCTTCAGGACGGCGCGGGCATGGCCGAGGCGGGGGCGATCCTGCCGGCCTCCATCGGCGTCGTCTCCGGCGTCGATCCGGCCTCGGGCGAGGCCTACGTCAACCAGCTGTTCCTGGCCTTCACCGGCGGCGCGGCGGCGCCGGGAACGGACGCCTGGATCACGCTCGGCCATGTGGGCAACGCGGGCCTCTGCTATCAGGACAGCGTGGAGCTGGACGAGCTGCGCCAGCCGCTGCTGGTGAAGACCCGGCGGTTCCTGGCCGACAGCGAAGGGGCCGGGCGGCGCAAGGGCGGCGCGGGCATGCGGGTAGAGTTCGGCCCCACGCGCGGCGAGATGCAAGTCGCCTTCGTCTCCGACGGCACGTTCAACCCGGCCAAGGGCGTTCGGGGCGGCGGGCTGGGCGGCGCGGCCTATCAGGCGGTGCTGGGCGAGGACGGCGAGGAGCGGCCGACCGAGAATTGCGACGTGGTCACCCTGCGGCCCGGCGAGATGATCGTCTCCCACTGCTGCGGGGGCGGCGGCTACGGCCCGCCGGAGGAGCGCGAGCCGGAGATCGTCGCCGCCGACGTGCGCGAGGGCTGGGTCGGCGCGGTGCGGGCGCGCGATGTCTATCGGGTGGCGCTCGACGCGGCCGGCGAGGTGGATGCCGAGGCGACCGCCCGCCTGCGGGCGGAGGCCTGAGCGGCCCATGCGCTTCGCGGTCGACACCGGCGGCACCTTCACCGACCTGCTGGTCGAGCGGGAGGACGGGCGCCTGTCGATGCACAAGGCGGCGACGACGCCGGACGATCCCATCTCCGGCGTGATCGGCGCCCTGCGCCTGGCGGCGGAGGCAGAGGAGCTGCCGCTGTCCGGGATGCTGGGGCAGGGCAAGCTCTTCGTTCACGGCACCACGCGGGCGATCAACGCCATCGTCACCAGCGCGACCGCGCGCACCGCTTTCGTGACCACCCAGGGCCACCCGGACGTTCTGGTCCTGCGCGAGGGCGGGCGACGCGACGTCTTCGACTTCACCGTGCCTTATCCCGAGCCTTACGTTCCCCGCTCCCTCACCTGGGAGATGCCGGAGCGGGTGATGGCCGACGGCTCCATCCTCGAGCCGCTGGACGAGGCCGCGGCCGTGGCGGCGATCCGGCAGATGAAGGCCGCGGGGGTGGAGGCGGTCGCCGTCTGCCTGCTCTGGTCCATCGTCGAGCCGGCGCACGAGCTGCGTCTGGGAGAGCTGCTGGCGGAGCATATGCCCGGCGTGCCCGTCACGCTTTCTCATCAGGCGAACCCGTCGCTGCGGGAGTATCGCCGCGCCTCCTCCACCGCCATCGACGCCTCGCTGAAGCCGTTGATGAGCGCCTACATGGGCGATCTGACCGAGCGTCTACGGGCGGAGGGGTATGGCGAGCGCGTGCTGATCGTGACCTCCAACGCCGGGGTGATCGATGCGGAGGATGCGGCGCGGGCGCCGATCCACCTGATCAATTCCGGCCCCGCCATGGCGCCGGTCGCGGGCCGACACTTCGCGCAGGTCGACGGCGCCGCGGAGACGGCCATCGTCGCCGACACCGGGGGCACCACCTACGACCTCAGCGTGGTGCGCCGCGGGGCGATCCCGACGACGCGGGAGACCTGGATCGGCGGGGCCTATCGCGGGCACATGACCGGCTTTCCGTCGGTGGACGTCCGCTCCATCGGCGCGGGCGGCGGCTCCATCGCCTGGGTGGACGAGGGCGGCCTTTTGCGGGTCGGCCCCCAGTCGGCCGCCGCGCAGCCCGGGCCGGCGGCCTATGGAAGGGGCGGCGAGCGGCCCACGGTCACCGACGCCTGCGTCGCGCTCGGCTGGCTCGACCCGGAGTTCTTCCTCGGCGGCGCGATGAAGCTGCGCGCCGACCTCGCCCGCGCGGCCATCGAGCGGGACCTCTGCGGCCCGCTGGGGCTGAGCGTCGAGGACGCCGCGCTCGCCGTGATGCGGGTGGCGACCGAGAACATGGTGCAGGCCATCATGGACATCACCGTCAACCAGGGCATCGACCCGCGCGAGGCGGTGCTGATCGGCGGAGGCGGTGCGGCGGGCCTCAACTCCGAGCGCATCGCCGCGCGCCTCGGCTGCCCCAGCCTGCTGATCCCCGACGTGGGCGCGGCGCTGAGCGCGGCCGGCGCCCTGATGTCCGAGCTCGTGTTCGACTCCCGCGCCGCGCATTTCGCCGAGACCGGCGGCTTCGACGCCGAAGGCGTGAACGCCGTGCTCGCCGCGCTGCGCGCGCGCTGCGAGTCCTTCGCGGCCGAGGCCGGCGCCGGCGCGGCGGAGACGCGGATCACCTTCGGCGCCGAGGCCCGCTATCCCCACCAGGTCTGGGAGATCGACCTGCCGCTGCGCGGCGACGCCTTCGCCTCGACCGCCGACGTGCGCGCCCTGGTCGAGGATTTTCACGCGGCGCATCGGCAGATCTTCGCCATCGCCGATCCGGATAGCGAGGTCGAGGCGGTGGGCTGGACCGCGCGCGTCAGCTGCCGGCTGCGCGACGGCGCGCCGGCCCCGCTGAGCGCGGCGGCCGAGGCGTCGGGGCCGACAAAGCGCCGCGCGGCCTTCGAGGGCGCCGGCTGGACCGACGCCGACGTGCATCGGTTCGAGGCCTTGGCGCCGGGCGCGGAGCATCGTGGGCCGGCGCTGGTCGAAAGCTCGTTCACGACCGTCGTCGTCGGGCCGGGCGCGGGGTTCCGGCGCACCGCCTCCGGCGGGCTATCGGTGACGCCCGCGGCTTGAGGGCCCGGGCCGCGGACAGGAAGGGACCGGCCCCGGCCGGTCCGGGGCAAGGGCGCGCTGCGGCGCAGGAGCGAAGGAGAGACCGGTGGAGAACATGCGCGTAGCCGTGGACGTGGGCGGCACGTTCACCGACATCTGCATTTTCGACGAGACGACCGGCGAGATCCGCATCGAAAAGACGGCCTCGACCGCCGATCCCATCGATGGGATCCTGACGGGCGTCGGCCAGGCGGGCGTGGACCTCTCCAAGGTCGCGCTCTTCTCTCACGGCACCACCGTGGCGACGAACGCGCTCATCACCCGGCGCCTGCCGACGACCGCCATGGTCTGCACCGAGGGCTTCCGCGACGTGATCGAGATCCGCCGCGGCAACAAGGAGGACCTCTGGGACACCTACAAGGACGTCGCCCGCCCCTACATCCCGCGCCGCCACCGCCTGACCGTGACGGAGCGGGTGGCCGCCGACGGGACCATGGTGACCCCGCTGGACGAGGCGCACGCCCGCGAGGTCGCCCGGGTGCTGGCGCGACGCAACGTCTCCGCCGTCGCGGTCTGCTTCATGAACGCCTATCTCAACGGCGCGAACGAGCGGCGCATGAAGGAGATCCTCGAAGAGGCGCTGCCCGGCGTGCACATCTCCACCTCGTCGGAGATCATGCCGGAGATCTTCGAGCATGAGCGGTTTTCGACCACCGTCGCCAACGCCGCGCTGAGCCCCATCGTGGTGGACTACGTGGCGCGCCTGGGCGAGCGGCTGGAAACCGACGGCTACAAGCGCGACCTGCTGCTGCTGCACACCGGCGGGGGCGTGATGACGCCCGCCAGCGTCAAGGACTACGCGGCGCGCCTCGCCGGTTCGGGCATCGCCGCGGGCGCCATCGCCAGCCGGCACATCGCCACCCAATGCGGCTATCCCAACTCCATCGGCCTCGACATGGGCGGCACCTCCACCGACGTGTCGCTGGCCTATGACGGGCAGAGCCGGACGACCAAGGACTGGTATGTCGAGTACGGCTATCCGATCCGCTTCCCGGCCATCGAGGTGCTGACCATCGGCGCCGGCGGCGGCTCCCTGGCCTGGCAGGACGAGGCGGGGGGCCTTCGCAACGGGCCCCAATCCGCCGGGGCCCGGCCGGGGCCGGCCTGCTACTCGCAAGGCAACGAGCAGGCGACCAACACCGACGCGAACGTGGTGCTGGGCCGCCTGGGGACGGAGCTGGCCGGCGGCAAGATCCACCTCGACGCCTCCCTGGCCAAGAAGGCCGTGGACGAGACGGTGGCGAAGCCCTTCGGCATCACCACCGAGGCGGCGGCGGACGCGATCCTGAGCGTCGCCAACGCCAACATGGCCGACGCCGTGCGCCTCATCTCCATCGCCCGCGGCTACGACCCGCGCGACTTCGCGCTGGTCGCCTTCGGCGGGGCAGGGGCCCTGCACGGGGTGGACGTGGCGCGAGAACTCGCCATCCCCGCCGTCATCGTGCCGCCGAACCCCGGCGTCACCTCGGCCCTCGGCTGCCTGCTGGTGGACGTCCAGCACGACTATTCCGAGAGCTTCCTGGGCTCCGCCACGGAGGTGAAGCCCGAGGACCTCGAGGCCGCCTTCGCGCGCATCGAGACCGAAGCGCTGGCGCGCCTCGCCCATGAGGGCGTCGACGCCAAGGACATCGTCCTGCAGCGGACGGTGGACATGATGTACGAGGGGCAGTGGCGCTCCCTCGCCGTCAGCGCGCCGAGCCCGGTGACGTCGGTGTCGGACCTCGTCGACCTTTTCCACCGGGAGCATGAGCGGGAGTTCAACTTCCGCCGTGACTCGGCGCCCGTGGGGCTCTTCCGCATCAACCTCTCGGCCGTGGGCGTCGTCCCCAAGGCGGAGCTGGCCGAGCAGGCGCCAACCGGCGCGACGCCCGAGCCCGTCTCCCGCCGCCCCGTCTGGTTCGGTGGCGACGCGCCCGAGGACACGCCGATCTACGACCGCGCCACGCTGCCCGCCGGCTTCTCCCTCGCCGGCCCGGCCATCGTCGAACAGGTGGACAGCACCGTGGTCGTCCCGCCGAACACCACGGCCGAGATCGACCCGCGCATGAACATCATCATCAAGCTGGAGGCCTGAGCATGAGCGGCCAGACCCTCGACCCGGTGACCTTCGAGGTCCTCAAGAACGCCTTCATCTCCAGCGTCGACCAGATGGGCGAGCAGG
>JBCCPD010000243.1:0-5952 GCA_039025075.1 Pseudomonadota bacterium
AATGCTGCTGAGCCTGTTCGAAGGCGTCGGCGCGGACAGCGACCTGCTCAAGCGGTTTTCGCTGTTCGCGCGGTCGGACTCGCCGATGATCGAGGCGATCGTGCGCAAGGCCAAGCAGAAGGGCGTGGACAAGCTCTCTCGGGCCGAGCAGACGCGGATGATCGGCATCGCGTTCGGCTATTCCTCGGCCCGCTTCCGGCTCGGGGTGATGCGGGGCGACGATGGACGGGTGGAGTCGCTGCTGCAGGCGCGGCCGGCGGTGCGCGCGGCCATCGCCTCGGACCCGCGTTTCGCGGTGTTCGATCCGGACAAGTACATGGCCGCGTTCTCGATCGCCGAGAACGTGTTCTTCGGTCCGGTGAAGCTGGACCGGCGCGACAGCTGGCGGCCGTTCAAAAGCCGGGTGGACACGCTGATGGCGGAGATCGGACTGCGCCTGCCGATCCTTCGCGCCGGTCTCGACCGTTCCGTGGGCGATGGGGCGGCGACGCTGAACGCAGCGCAGCGGCGCAGGTTGGGGCTGGCGCGGGCGCTGATGAAGCGGCCCGGCGCTCTGGTGCTGGACCAGATCGCCGCCGGCGGCGGCGCAGGCGATCTGGAGCTTCGGGTCCATCTGCGCGCGCTGCTGGCGGACACCGACCTCGACGGACCGGCGCTGATCTGGGGCGCGCCGAGCCTGGAGACGGCGCCCGACGCGGACGTGGTGATCGCGATCTCACCCTCCGGACGAGTGGAGCAGGGCCCCGGACCGGCCGCGGCGCAGGGCGACGGCGGATCCGGCCCGGTTGACGGAGGTTGAAATGAAGACGGATAGTGGCTCGACGCGGGCTGGGGAGGCCGTTGCATGAAGTTCGAAGCGGAAGTCAGCGCGCTGCAACGGACGCCGATGTTCCAGGGGGTCGATCCATCCCGCCTGCGTCTTCTCGCGTTCATGGGAGAGGACCGCACCTTCAAGGACGGCGAATACGTCGTCCGTCAGGGCGAGAGTTCGGACAACGCCTATCTGATCCTCGACGGCAGGGCCGACGTGGTGGTCGAATTCGGCGAAAGCTCCTCCATCGTGGCGCAGCTGAGCGAAAGCGAAGTGTTCGGCGAGATCGCCATGCTGTGCGAGACGCCGCGCACGGCGTCGGTCCGCGCCCATGGGGAGATGCGGACCCTGATGTTCGAGCGCGAGGGGATGCTTCGCCTGCTGCGCGAGTTCCCCGAGATGGCGGTGGAGATGTCGCGCAGCCTCGCCCAGCGCCTGGAGCGCACGACGATGGAGCTGGCGCGCCTGCGCTCCCGCGCGGCCGACGCGGGATGACCGACGCGCCGGCCGTTCGCCTGACGGTGTGGGGGGCCGGAGGCTCCGCCGCCACCGGCGATCCGGCGCGCGCCCGCTGGGGCGGGGACACGGTCTGCTTGGAGATCCGAATGGGCGGCGCCGGGACGGCCCCGCTGATCATCGACATGGGGTCCGGCGCGCGGCAGCTGGGGCGGTTGATCTGGCATGAGGCGCAGGCGGCGGGGCGCGCCCCGCGGGCCGAGGTGCTGCTGTCGCATTTCCACCTGGACCATGTGGTCGGCCTGCCGTTCTTCGCGCCCTTCTACGATCCGGAGGCGCATGTGACCGTGCGCGCCGGCATCGTCGGCACGCCGACGGAGCTGGAACGGACGCTGTCCGAGCTGTGCTCCTCCCCCTACTTTCCCATACGACCGCTCGACATGGGCGCGGCGCGGTTCCGCTGCTTCGAGCCCGAAGAGCCCTTCGAGGCGGCGGGGTTCGAGATCACGCCCTTCGAGACCTTCCATCCCGGCGGCTGCTGCGGGTTCCGCGTGGCGACGCCCCACGGGGTGATCTGCGTGGTCGGGGACCATGAGCATGGCGACGCGCGCATCGACGCCATCGTGAGGGAGCAAGTGGCGGGCGCCGACCTGATGATCTTCGACGCCACCTATGACGACGAAAACTACGAGGCCCATGTGGGCTGGGGCCATTCGACTTGGCAGAAGGGCGTGGCGCTGGCGAAGGCGGCGGGCGTGGGCCGGGTGCTGATGCACCACCACCAGCCGGAGCATGACGACGCGACGCTGGACGCCCGCGACGCGCGCATCCGCGCCGCCTCGGACCGCGCTGGCCTGGCGCGGCAAGGGCAGGTGCTGATGCTGAAGGACGGCGTGCTCAGCGAGGCTTAGTCGCCGACGGCCGCGGCCCGGGCGGAGCGGGCGGAGAGCGCGCGGTCCAGATCCGGCGTCGCGGCGAGAAGACTGCGGGTGTAGGCGTGCCGGGGGGCGGCGAAGACCGTCTCGGTCTCGCCTTCCTCCACGATCTCTCCGTTTTTCATCACAAGCACGCGGTCGGTTATGGCGCGGACCACGTGCAGGTCGTGGGAGATGAAGAGGTAGGAGACGTCGAGCCGCTCCGACAGATCCGCCAGCAGATCGAGGATGCGGGCGCGGACCGAGACGTCGAGGGCGCTGACCGCCTCGTCGAGGACCACCACTTTGGGCTCGGTGATCAGCGCCCGGGCGATGGCGAGGCGCTGACGCTGACCGCCGGAGAACTCATGCGGGTATTTTTCGGCGTCGGCGGCGGAGAGGCCGACCTGCTCCAGCATCGTTTCGACGCGGGCGCGGCGTTGCTCGGTCGGAGGACGCGGGTCGAGCAGGTGGAAGGGCTCGGCGATCAGGTCCGCCACGGTCCAGCGCGGGTCGAAGCTGCCATAGGGGTCTTGGAAGACCACTTGCACGCCGCGGCGCAGGTCGGGCGGGGCGCCGGGGGCGAAGTCGCGGCCGGTCAGCGTGACGGAGCCGCCCTGCAGGGGCTCCAGCGCCAGAATGGCGCGGGAGAGGGTGGACTTGCCGCAGCCGCTTTCGCCGACGAGGCCGAGATTCTCGCCGGCCGCCAGGGCGAGGGAGGCCCGGTTCACCGCTCGGAACAGGCGCCGTTTTTCGAGGAGGCTCCGACGGGGGAGGCGGTAGTCGCGGATGGCGTCGTGCACCTCCAGCACCGGGGGGCCGGGGGGTCGGGCGCGGCGGGCGGGACGGTGGGTGGACGCTTCGAAAAGGGACTTGGTGTAGGCGTGGCGCATCCCGCGGAAGAGGGACACGGTCTCGCCCTCCTCCACCACTTCGCCGTCCTTCATGATGACGATGCGGTCGGCCATCTCCGCCACCACGGCGAGGTCGTGGGTGATCATCAGGAGGCCGGCGCCGTCCTCTCGGGCCAGGGATTTCAGCAGGTCGAGGATGCGGGCCTGGGTGGTGACGTCGAGCGCCGTGGTCGGCTCGTCGGCGATCAACAGGCGCGGGCGCAGGGCGACGGCCATGGCGATGACCACGCGCTGGCGCTGGCCGCCCGAAAGGTCGTGGGGGTAGCGAGAGAGGGAGAACTGCGCCTCCGGCAGGCCGGCGCGGGCGAGGGCGTGTCGGGCCGCGTCCTCTGCGTCGACGTCGGGGCGGTGCAGGCGGACGACCTCGGCCACCTGGGCGCCGATGGTCTGGACGGGGTTGAGGGCCGTCATCGGCTCCTGAAACACCATGCCGACGGAGGCGCCGCGCAGGGCGCACATCTGTTTCTCCGTCTTCGCCGCCAGGTCCTCTCCGTCCAGCAGGACCTGGCCGGTCACGCGGGCGGAGGCCGGCAGAAGGCGCATGATCGAAAGCGCGGTCATGGATTTGCCGGAGCCGCTCTCGCCGACGAGGCCGAGGGTCTCGCCCGGGGCGATCTGGAGGGAGACGTCGCGCAGCACGGGGATCGGCCCGATGCGCACGTTCAGATCCTCGATCCGCAAAAGGCTCATCGGGAGCGCCGCAGCTTAGGGTCGTAGAGGTCGCGCAGGCCGTCGCCGAGCAGGTTGAGACCGAGCACCGTCAGCACGATGGCGAGGCCGGGGAAGATCGCGAACCAGGGCGCGACGTAGATCATGGTCTGCGCCTCCGCCAGCATGCGGCCCCAGGAGGGGATCGGCGGCTGGGCGCCGAGGCCCACATAGGCGAGGCCGGCCTCGGCCAGGATGCCGAGGGAGAACTGGATGGTCGCCTGCACGATCAGCAGGTTGGCGATGTTCGGGAGGATGTGCTGGACGGAGATCAGCGCCGCGCCCTTGCCCGCGGCGCGGGCGGCGAGGACGTATTCCCGGGTCCATAGGGTCAGCGCCGCCCCGCGGGACAGGCGGGCGAAGACGGGGATGTTGAAGATGCCGATGGCGAGGATGGCGTTGACGGCTCCGGGGCCGAGCGAGGCGGTGATCAAGATCGCCAGCAGGAGCGAGGGGAAGGCGAAGACGAGGTCGTTGAAGCGCATCACCAGCTCGTCCAGCCAGCCCCCGCGGCGCGCCGCTGCGAGCAGGCCCAGCGGGATGCCGAAGACGGCGCCGATGCCGACCGCCACCAAAGCGACCGCGATGGAGGTGCGGGCCCCGACCATGACCATCGAAAAGACATCGCGACCGAAATGGTCGGTCCCGAACCAGTGCGTCGCGCCCGGGGCGATCAGGCGGGACGTCACGGTCAGCTTGGTGACGTCGTAGGGCGTCCACACGAAGCTGAGCGCGCCCAGGGCGAGGAACAGCGCGGCCAGCGCCGCCCCGATCCAAAGCGTCAGGGGACGGGCGGCTTTCGAGGCGGGGGCGGAGGCCTGGGCGAGGGTCACCGACGCGCCTCCCGCAGGCGCGGGTCGACCAAGGCGTAGGCCAGGTCCACCAGCAGGGTGACGAGGACCACCGCGAAGACCAGAAGGATGACGACCGAACGGACGACGATCAGGTCCCGCTGCACGACGCCCTGGAAAACAAGACGGCCCAGACCCGGCAGAAAAAAGACGTTCTCGATGATGATCGAGCCCGCCATCAAGAAGCTGAACTGCATGCCGATGATGGTCAGCACCGGAATCAGCGCGTTGCGCAGGGCGTGGCGCCACAGGACGCCGCGTGTGGAGCGGCCCTTGGCGCGGGCCGTGCGGATGTAATCCTCGGAGAGCGCGTCGAGCAGGGCCGAACGCATCACTCGGGTCAGGATCGCCGCCTGCGGCAGGGCCAAAGCCACCGCGGGCAGGGTCAGCGACCGGAGGGCCGGCCAGACCCCGGCGTCCCATCCAGGAAAGCCTCCGGCGCTGAACACCTGCAGGACCGAAGCGAAGAGAAGGACCAGCAGCATGGCGAACCAGAAGTTCGGCACCGCCACGCCGATCTGGGTGGCCGCGGTCACCGTCAAGTCCCCCGGCCCGCCGCGGCGGGAAGCGGCGAGCACGCCGGCGGGAATGGCGATGCCGGTGCTCAATGCCAGAGCGTAGAGCGTCAGCGGCAAAGAGATGACGGCCCGCTCGGCGATCAGCTCCGACACCGGAGTGCGGTAGGTGTAGGAGATGCCGAAGTCGCCGCGCAGCAGACCCCCGATCCACTGGAAATAGCGCTGGACCGGAGGGGCGCCGAGGCCGAGCTCCTCGCGCAGCGCGTCCACCGCCGCGGGGTCTGCGTTGAGGCCCATCATGGTGAGGGCGGGGTCTCCCGGCACGACCTCGAGCAGCAGGAAGACCACGACGCTCGCCGCGACGAGAGTCAGGGCGAGGGCGACGACGCGTTGCAGCAGGAAGGCGGCCATCGGGGGTTCCCGAGCGATCCGGATCGGCGTTCAGCATGGGCGGCCGGGCCGCGCGCCGTCAACGGGCGAAGCCTCCGACCACGGATGGCGCGCCGCCGATCAGGGCCGCGCCGCGGTCCGGACGGCGGAGAATGGGTTCATCGTGGTCACCAACGACTATCGAAGCCTCGATGGCGGGTTCGCGTCGCTCTCCGAAGGCGCGCTTCACGCGACGGCGTGCAGTCGCTTTGACCGAGCGAGCTACTTGGTGCTCGACCGAAAGGTTGCATCCTTTGGCGCAGGCTTCGATATTCTCACCGACGCGAAAGTGAAGATGGACATCACCGTCCAACACATGCTGATGCAGGCCTCGACCGGAGCCCTCGAAGT
>JBCCPD010000244.1:0-5939 GCA_039025075.1 Pseudomonadota bacterium
CGGCGCTCCGGGCGCGTCGCGGTCCGCGCGCGCCCTCCAGGGCCGCCCGCCGCCGCCGCGCCGCCGGCTCTCCCGTCTGCGCGACCGCTCCGCGCCCCGCGGTTGACAGCGCGCCGGACGCCCTCACATGGTCCGCAGCTTCGCCGCGCCTTTCGCGTCCGCCGCGGCCCCATCGCCGTCCCCTTGCAGGAGCCGCCCGCATGGCCGTCGTCGTCGTCGAATCCCCGGCAAAGGCCAAGACGATCAACAAGTACCTGGGCTCGGACTACACCGTGCTGGCCTCCTACGGCCATGTGCGGGACCTGCCGCCCAAGAACGGCTCCGTCGACCCCGCCAACGGGTTCGAGATGCTGTGGGAGGTCGACGCCAAGGCCGCCAAGCACGTCCGCGCCATCGCAGAGGCGCTGAAGGACGACGACAGCCTGATCCTCGCCACCGACCCGGATCGGGAAGGGGAGGCGATCTCCTGGCACCTGCTCGAGGCGCTGCGCAAACGCCGCGCGGTGAAGAAGGACACGCCCGTCCAGCGCGTCACCTTCAACGCCATCACCAAGGCCGCCGTCACCAAGGCCATGGCCGAGCCGCGCCAGATCGACGAGGACCTGGTGGAGGCCTATCTCGCCCGCCGCGCCCTCGACTACCTCGTCGGCTTCAACCTCTCCCCCGTCCTGTGGCGCAAGCTCCCCGGCGCCCGCTCCGCCGGCCGCGTCCAGTCCGTCGCGCTCCGCTTGATCGTGGAGCGGGAGATGGAGATCGAGGCCTTCCGCCCCCGCGAATACTGGTCCGTCCGCGCCGCCCTCAAGACCCCTCGCGGCGCCGGCTTCGAAGCCCGCCTGACCGAACTCGCCGGCAAGAAGATCGAGCGCTTCACCTTCGAGACGGAGGCCGAGGCCGAGCTCGCCGCCGCCGCCATCGCCTCCCGCGGCGACGCGCTGAAAGTGGTGTCGGTCGAGGCCAAGCCCGGCACGCGCAACCCCTCCGCCCCTTTCATGACCTCCACCCTCCAGCAGGAGGCCAGTCGAAAACTCGGCTTCGGCGCCCAGCAGACCATGCGCGCCGCCCAGCGCCTCTACGAGGCCGGGCGGATCACCTACATGCGCACCGACGGCATCGACATGGCGCCTGAGGCGGTGATGGCCGCCCGCGACGCGATAAAAGCCCGCTTCGGCGACAAGTACGTCCCCAAGTCGCCGCGCATGTACAAGAACAAGGCCAAGAACGCCCAGGAAGCCCACGAGTGCATCCGCCCCACCGACATGAACGTGGACGCCGGCAAGCTCGACGCCTCCCTCGGCGCCGATGAGCGCCGGCTCTACGACCTGATCTGGAAGCGCACCCTCGCCAGCCAGATGGAGGCCGCGCGGCTGGAGCGCACGACGGTGGAGATCCGCTCCGCCGACGCCCAGGTCCACCTTCGCGCCTCCGGCCAGGTCATCGCCTTCGACGGCTTCATCCGCGTCTACGTGGAAGGCCGCGACGAGGCTCCGGACGACGACGACGACGCCCGCCTGCCGGCGCTCAACGAAGGCGAGGCCACCCCCCTCGCCCTCGAAGGCCTGCGCGAGGCCTATGACAAGCTGCGCGGCGACGACGCCGCCGTGATCGACGCCGCCCCCGCCTCCGGCGGCCTCGAACGCCACGCCTCCGCCGTCCTGGCCGGGCAGGGCGCCGTGCTCGCGCAGCAGCACCACACCCAGCCCCCGCCCCGCTACACCGAGGCGACTTTGGTCAAGCGGATGGAAGAACTCGGCATCGGCCGCCCCTCCACCTACGCCTCGATCATCGGCACGATCCAGGACCGCGAATATGTCCGCAAGGACGGCCAGCGTCTGTTCCCCGAAGACAAAGGCCGCCTCGTGACGCTCTTCCTGTCGAAGTTCTTCGACCGCTACGTGTCCTACGACTTCACCGCCACGCTGGAGCAGGACCTCGACGTGGTCTCCGATGGCGGTCTGGACTGGAAGGCCCTGCTCGACCGCTTCTGGAAGGAGTTCTCCGCCGCCATCGAGGACACCGCCGATCTGAGGATCGGCGAGGTGCTCGACACCCTCACCGACGTCATGGCGCCGCATCTCTTCCCCGACGCCGGCGACGGCAAGGACGCGCGCCAATGCCCCAATTGCGGCGTCGGCCGGCTGAGCCTGAAGACCGCCCGCGCCGGCGGCGCCTTCATCGGCTGCAACCAATACCCCGACTGCCGCTACACCCGCGCCCTCGGCGGCGAAGAGCAGGGCGACGACGGCATCCCGCCCGAAGGCAAGCTTTTGGGGATGGACGATGCGGGCGTGGAGGTGCGTCTCTTTTCGGGCCGCTTCGGCCCCTACGTGCAGCTCGGCGAGGGCGAGGACGGGAAGAAACCCAAGCGCTCCAGTCTTCTGAAGGGCCAGGCGCCCGACGCGGTGGATCTGGAAGCGGCGTTGAAGCTGCTCTCCCTCCCCCGCCTGGTCGGGGAGCAGGACGGCGCCGTCTACACGGCGGCGCTCGGCCGCTTCGGCCCTTACGTGATGATGCAGGCCCCCAAGGCCGAGGGCGAGAAGGCCAAGCCCAAGCCCGTCTACGCGTCTTTGAAGGACCCCGAGGAGCTGTTCACCGTCGGCCTGAACCGCGCCGTGACCCTGGTGGCGGAGAAACTGGCCGGCCGAGGCGGCCGCGGCGCCGCCGCCAAGCCCCTGCGCGAGCTGGGCGAACACCCCGACGGCGGAGAGCTGGCCGTCTACGAGGGCCGCTACGGCCCCTACGTGAAATGGGGCAAGGTCAACGCCACCCTACCGACGGAGATGGACCCGCAGAAGGTCATGCTGGCCGAGGCGGTGGACCTGGTGAACGCCAAGGCCGGGTCGAAGGGCAAGAAGAAGGCTCCGGCGAAGAAGAAGACGGCGTCGAAGGCGGTCGCCAAGAAGAAGGCCGCGCCGAGGAAGAAGGCGTCTTGATGAGAAAGCCCTCCGCGCCCCCGGCGCATGGCGGCGTCACGCGAGGCACGGGCCAGCGGCTCGAACGCCCGCGCAGCGGGACCGCGCCTAGATGGGGTCTTCAATGACCGACGTCACCCTCGCGCCGCGCGAGTTCTCCACGGTTAGCGTGCCGTCGGTGTTGATCACTGCGGTCTGACACTCGGACCCGGAGATCCTCTCCGGCGCTGCGATGGTGCGGCAGAAACGTCCCTCCTCGACGCTCCAGGTCCCGGAGATGGGTTCGCCGCTCGCAAGCTCGCCGGCGAAGGTTCCGTCGGTCGCCCAGCGGAAGACGCCCCCAGGGGTTCGGCTGGTCTTGCCGGCGAGGAACTCCGTCGTCAGCGTCTCGCCGGATGCCACGCGCTCCGGCTCAGGGGACGCTGTTGCGCAGCCGGAAAGCGCGAGCGCGGCCAAGGCAAACGAAACGCGTTTCATGATGTCATCCATTTTGTAACTGCTAGACAAAGTGCTGACGGTTCGCAGCCTAGCTGAAAACCGCGTCCGCGCAACGCCAGCATGCGCCTCAACTCTTGCGCCCGCGACGCCCTCCGAAGCAACGAGGCTCTTCGTCTTCTCTTCGTCTTCTCTTCGTCTTCTCTTCGTCTTCTCTTCGTCTTCTCTTCGTCTTCTCTTCGTCTTCTCTTCGTCTTCGTCTGGCCCTCCACTTCCCCGAAGAACCGCCTGATCCGGGCGTTCGGCGGCGTCAGCTTGGCTGCTTGCGACCAGTTGGTGGAGATCCGGTCCCTAGCTGAGCCGTCCGCGGCTCCGGGCGGCGACCCCATGCGCCAGCCCACGGCGCTCGACCTCATTCCGGCCCCACGTCCGACGCGGATCGCACGCGCGGCATCCTCCCGCTTCCCCGCGGCCCCGCCCCATGCTACCCGCCCTCCCATGCCGCTCCCCGACAAATCCCAGCTCGCCGCCTGGATCCGCGACAACCCGGGCCACGCCGCCAAGCGCGACATCGCGCGCGCCTTCAACCTCAAGGGCGGCGAGCGGATCGAGCTGAAACGCCTCCTGCGGGAGCTGGAGGACGACGGAACCGTCCAGCGCCGCCGCAAGCGCTTCACGCCGCCCGGCCAGCTGCCCCCCGTCGCCCCCCTCATCGTCGGCGAGCCCGACGCCGATGGCGACCTCTTCGCCCAGCCCCAGGACTGGGAGGGAGAGGACCCGCCGCCCCGCATCCTCCTCACCTATCTCGGCAAAGGCCGCCCCCCCGGCCCCGGCGACCGCGCCCTCACCCGCCTCACCCCCGTCGGCGGCGAGGCGCACGCCTATGAAGGCCGCATCATCAAGGTCATCGGCCGCGCCGGAGACCGCGCCTCCCAACGCCTCCTCGGCGTCTACCGCCGCGACCGTCGCTCCGGCGGCGGCCGCGTCGTGCCGGTCCGCAAGGGCGACGCGAAGGAATGGCGCGTGCCCGAAGGCGAGGCCGGCGCCGCCCGCGACGGCGACCTCGTCGAAGCCGAGCGCTTCGGCCCCGCCCCCCGCCGCGGCCGCGAGTTCGAGCTGCCCCGCGCCCGCATCCTCGAAGTGCTCGGCGACGCCGAGCAGCCCAAGGCCTGGTCCCTGATCTCGATCCACGAGCAGGGCATTCCCGACGTTTTCCCGCAAGACGTCCTCGACGCCGCCGAACAGGCGTCCCCGCCCTCCGACACGGGCCGAGAAGACCTGCGCGCCCTGCCGCTCGTCACCATCGACCCCGCCGACGCCCGCGACCACGACGACGCCGTCTGCGCGATCCCCGACGAGGATCCGGCCAACGAGGGCGGCTTCGTCCTCTGGGTCGCCATCGCCGACGTCGCCCATTTCGTGCGCCCCGGCACGCCCCTCGACCAAGAGGCCCGCAAGCGCGGCAACTCCACCTATTTTCCGGACCGCGTGGTCCCCATGCTGCCCGAAAAGCTCTCCGCCGACCTTTGCTCTCTCGTCGAGGGCGAGGACCGCGCCTGCCTCGCCTGCCGCATCGTCATCGGCCAGGACGGCGAAAAGCGCGCCCACGCCTTCCACCGCGGGATCATGCGCTCCCCCGCCTCCCTGACCTACGAGCAGGCCCAGGCCATCGCCGACGGCGCGGCCGAAGCCGCCGGGCAGGGCGCGGTCGACGAGGCCGTCATCGACCTCTTCGACGCCTACGACGCCCTGGCCGACGCCCAGACCCGCCGCGCCCCCCTCGCCCTCGACCTGCCGGAGCGGGAGATCCGCCTGCGCGACGACGGCTCTGTCGCCTCCGTCGGCTTCCGCGACCGCCTCGACGCCCACAAGCTGATCGAGAGCTTCATGGTCCTCGCCAACGTCTGCGCCGCCGAGACGCTGGAGGCCAAGCGCCGCCCCCTCATCTTCCGCGTCCACGAGGAGCCGGCGGAGGAAAAGCTCGAGGCCCTGCGCGAAACCGCCGAATCCTGCGGCATGACCTTCGCCAAAGGCCAGGTCGCCCGCCCCGCCCAGTTCAACCGCCTGCTGGACCAGGCCGCCGGCACCGACTTCGCCGAGCTGATCAACCTCTCGGTCCTGCGCTCCCAGACCCAGGCCTACTACGCGCCCGGCAACCTCGGCCATTTCGGCCTGAGCCTGCGCGCCTACGCCCACTTCACCTCCCCCATCCGCCGATACTCCGACCTCATCGTTCACCGCGCCCTCATCGCCGCCCACGGCTGGGGCGAGGACGGACAGACCGACGACGAAGCCGCGGCGCTGCAGGACACGGCAGAGCATGTCTCGATGACCGAGCGCCGCTCCATGACCGCCGAGCGCGACGCCAACGACCGCTATCTCAGCGCCTTCCTCAAGGACCGCGTCGGCGACGAGTTCGAGGGCCGCGTCTCAGGCGTCGCTCGCTTCGGCGTCTTCGTGAAGCTGGACGAGACCGGGGCGGACGGGCTGATCCCCATCGCCTCGCTGGGCCGCGAATGGTTCCGCCACGACGCCGACGCCAACCGCCTCGTCGGCGAAGAAACCGGCCGGGTCATCGGCCTCGGCATGCGCGCC
>JBCCPD010000245.1:0-5938 GCA_039025075.1 Pseudomonadota bacterium
GCCCGCGACGCCTCGGGGAGCGCCGGCGACTGGCGGGACGAGGACAACCGCGCGAACGACCCGATGCACACGGTCAGCTTCCTGGCGGGGGGCGGCCTGTCGCAGTTCGAGTTCATCTGGGGCGCGACCTCGCCCGGCGACAACGGCCGCCGCACCCGCGGGTGGGAGATGGAGTTTTCGGCCTCCTCCACCGTCGTTCCGCTGCCGGCGGGAGCCTTGCTGGCGATCAGCGGGCTCGCGCTGATGGGCATGGTGCGCGCGGCGCGGCGGGGAAAGGCGGCGCCCTGCTCGCCCCGGGCGAGGCCTTCGTCCGACGCGGGCGGGTCCTAGGGCTCCAGCGGCGCGATCTCGATCTCGCCAGGGGTCGGCCTGCGGCGGCCTGAGAGCGTGTCGGCGGGAAAGGTCGCGAGGCGGCGCAGACGCAGAGCGTCGGCGAAGCCACGCGCGCCGGCCGCCTGCAGCGCCGGGTCGGCCGGGCAGCGCGGGTCGAGGCCCAGGCCCCGCGCGCCCCGGTCGTATGCCGCGACAGGAGAGCAGGGCGGAGGCGGCGCGCAGGCGACGATCAGCGGCGCGAGCAGGGGGAGGACGCGGCGGATCATGGCCGCTCGCCCGTCCGTCTCCGCGGTCCGCGACCGCCGCCTCAGCGACCGGAGAAGCTGGGCTTGCGCTTTTCGAGGATCGCGTCGATGGCCTCGTGGTGGTCGTCGAGCTGCTGCAGGCGGCCCTGCATCTCCCGCGCCATGGCGAGGCCGTCTTCAAGGCTCAGATGCTCGCAGGCGTTGATCAGCTTCTTCGATTCGCGCAGGGCCTGGGGCGGCAGGGCGGCGATCTCCGCGGCGAGGGCCTGCGCCTCCGCCAGCAGGTCCGCCGCCGGGACGACGCGGGAGACGAGGCCCCAGTCGAGCGCCTTTTGCGCCGGCACGCCGGCCGCGGTGAACAGCATTTCGCGGGCCCGGGCCGGGCCGACGACGCGGGGCAGGAACCAGGCGCCGCCGTCGCCTGGGATCAGACCGACGCGGATGAAGCTTTCGGCGAAGACGGCGTCCTCTGCGGCGATGCGGATGTCGGCCATGCAGGTCAGATCGCAGCCCGCGCCGATGGCCGCCCCGTGCACCGCGGCGACGGTGGGCACGGTGACGGCGCGCATGGCCATGGGGATGCGCTGTATGCCGGTCTCGTACCATTCGGCCACCTGCGCGGGCGTGCGCTTTTCGGTCTTGGTGAGGTCCTTGAGCTCGCGCAGGTTGCCGCCCGAGGAAAACCCTTTGCCGGCGGCGGCGATCACGACGCAGGAGACGCCGGCGTCGCCGTCCGCCCGCTCCAGCCCCGCCACCAGAGCTTTCACCAGATCGGCGGACAGGGCGTTGCGGGTGTCCGGCCGGTTCAGCGTGAGCGTGACCACGCGGCCGGTCTGGTCGTAGAGGACGGCGTCCGACATGGCGGGCTCCTTGGGGTTCGGGGGTCAGGCGGCGCGCACGGCCAGCAGCACCAGAAGCGCCGCGAGCGCGCCCAGCAGCTTGGTGCGGCGGGAGAGGAACTGGGGCGCCATCAGCCGGCGCATGGTGCCGTAGGCGCGTTTTTCCTGCAGCGCCTCCTGCCCGAGGCTGAAGGCGAAGGCGACCACCGCGGCGATGGCGAGCAGCGTTACAGGCATCGGGCCGACGCCTCGCAGACCTCAGCGCCCATCGGGCTCGCCGAAGATGCGGGCGCGCAGGGAGGGGGCGTTGGGCGCGGCCATGGCGCGGCCGATGACCACGGCCCAATAGCTCTCGTCCCCCCAGTCGTCGCGCCAGCGCCAGAGGCGGCGGGTGAAGCGGCGCAGCGCGTAGTCGTGGGTATAGCCGATGGCCCCGTGGGCCTGGTGGGCGTGGGCGGCCACGAGCCCGGCGGCCTCGGAGGCGCGCAGCTTGGCGGCGGCCGCCGCCAGACGATCCGGCGGCGAGGTCGGGCCGGCGGTCTCCGCTGCCGCCTCCACCGCGGCGGAGGCGGCGGCGATCTCCCCGGCCATCTCCGCCAGCATGTGCTGGATGGCCTGGAATTTGGACAGCGGCCGGCCGAACTGCTCGCGCGTCGTGGTGTGCTCCAGCGTCAGGTCCAGCGCCGCCTCCAGCGCCCCGGCGATCTGGGCGGCGCGCATCAGGGCGGCTTCGGCCTCCAACGCCTCGGCGTCCCACGGCACGGGGGCGGAGGCGGCGACGGGCGCGGCGTCGAAGACGAGGTCGGCGAGCGGATCCTCACCGGCGCCGGACCGGGGCGTCGCCTCCGCATGGGCGGTGCGCAGCAGCGCGACGACGGGCGCGCCGTCGGTCTCGGCCAAAGCCACCAAGTGCTCCGCCTCGGCCCCGAACGGCACTTCGATCAGGTCCCCGGAATAGCGCCCCGCAGAGACCGTTCCGCCGAGCGCCAGGGCCAGTGGCCCGTCCGGCGCCGGCAGCCCGGCGGCGGCCAGGAGACGCCGCGCGGTCAGCGTGTCGGGCAGAGGCGCCGGAGACGCCGCGGAGCCTGCGGCCCGGTGCAGCGCGACCACCGCCTCGGGCGGCAGGCCCACGCCGCCCTGCGCCTCGGGCGTCGCGGCCAGGGTCAGGCCGGTCTCCTCCAGCGCCGACCAGAGGGCGGCGGGGGTCTCGGCATGGTCGGCGAAGACCCGGGCGGCGGTGTCGAGGACCGCCTGGGTCTCCTCCTCCATCGCCCCGTCCATCGCCTCGTCCATCGCCCCGTCCATCGCACCCTCCATCAGCGCACCCCGAGCTGGCGGGCGATGATGCCGCGCATCACCTCCGTGGTGCCCCCGCGCAGGGTGTGGGAGGGCAGGCGCAGCACGGTCTCGTCGAGCAGGTCGCGCACGGCGCGCATGGACGGCCCCCGCGGCAGCGTGCCGAGGAGCTTGCGCACGCCGTCCACCGTTTCCTTCTCCAGACGGTTGCCCAGCTCCTTGACCAGGGCCGCCTCGACCTCGGGCGCCGCGCCTTCGGACAGCCGCCGGCCGATGCCGCGGGACATGCGGCGCAGGCCCATCAGATGCGCCGCCAGCCGGCCGAGGACCGCATGGCCCCGGTCGTCGAGCTTGCCGCGCAGAGCCTCCAGCGTCTCGTCGAGCAGCAGGAAGGTGGTCAGGAACCGCTCGGGCCCCGAGCGCTCCATGGCGAGCTCGGACATGCATTGGGCCCAGCCGTTCCCCTCCTCGCCCAGCAGGGCGTCCTCGGGCAGCTCGGCGCCGTCGAAGAGGGTCTCGTTGAAGTGCACGGAGCCCGACAGGTCCTCGATGCCCGAGACCTGGACGCCGGGTCCTTTGAGGTCGACCAGGAACTGCGAGAGGCCGGCCTGCCGGTTGCGTCCCTCGGGCGGAGAGGTGCGGGCGAGCACGATCATGTAGTGGGCGAAATGGGCTCCGGTGCTCCAGATCTTGCGGCCGTCGAGCCGCCAGCCGGTCGCGGTGCGCGTGCCCTTGGTGGCGACGGCGGCGAGGTCGGAGCCCGCCTGCGGCTCCGACATGCCGATGGCGAAATAGCAGGTTCCGGCGGCGATCCTGGGCAGGACCTCCCGCTTCTGGGCCTCGGTCCCGTATTTCAGGATGTGCCCGCCGGACTGGCGGTCGGCGACCCAATGGGCGGCGACGGGCGCGCCGGCGGCCAGAAGCTCCTCGGTGACCACGTGGCGGTGCAAGGGCGGGCGGTCCTGCCCGCCGTATTCCTTGGGCCATGTCATGCCGAGCCAGCCCTGGGCGCCGATCTTTTCGGAGAACTCCGGCGAGGCGCCGGAGACCCAGCAATCGGCCGCGGGCGTGAAGCCGCCCGAGGCGCGCTCGGCGTCCAGAAAAGCGCGGACCTCGGCGCGCAGGACGTCCTCGGCCGGGTCCGGCTTGGGCGCGGGGAAGGCGAAGCGCGCGGTCATTGGCTGAACAGCCAGGTCGGCAGCCACAGGGCGATGCCGGGGATCAGGATGATGATGAAGAGGCCCGAAAGCTCCACCACCGTGTAGGGCGCCACCGAGGCGTAGATGTCCTTCATGGTCACCCCCGCGGGCGCCACGGACCTGAGGTAGAAGAGGTTGAAGCCGAAGGGCGGCGTCATGTAGCTGATCTCCATCATCACCACGAAGAGGATGCCGAACCAGATCGGGTCGAAGCCGTGGGCGTTCACCAGCGGCAGGAACACCGGCAGGGTGATGAGCATGATCCCGACCGGATCGAGCACCATGCCCAGCAGGAAAAGCACGACCATCATGAAGGTCAATGCGCCCCATTTGCCGCCGGGGATCATTTCGGTCAGGCCGGTGATGAAGGCCTCCGCCCCCATGGCCGTGTAGGCGGTGGAAAAGGCGTGGGCGGCGAAGAGGATCCACATGATCACGCCGGTCAGCCGGAAGGTGCGGATGCAGGATTCGGAGATCAGGCCCCAGGTCAGCTTGCCGTTGACGATGGTGGCGAAAAGCGCGCCGAAGACGCCCACGGCCGCAGCTTCGGTCGCCGTGGCGAAGCCGCCGAAGATGGCGCCGAGCACGATGAAGATGATGAAGATCGGCAGGATCACCGCGCCCAGGGCGCGCAGCTTCTCCCCCCAGTCGCCGCGCTCCTCCTCCGAGATGGCGGGGCCGAGCTGCGGTTGGAAATGGCAGCGCACGCCGATGTAGATCGACACCATGATGAAGAGCAGGATGCCCGGCCCCACGCCGGCGGCGAAGAGCTTGCCCACCGAGACCTCGGTGATCAGCGCGTAGAGCACCATGAGGATGGAGGGCGGGATGAGGATTCCCCACCCTCCGCCCGCATTGATCGCGCCGAGCGCCAAGCGCTTGTCGTAGCCGCGGTCGAGCATCTGCGGCAGGGCGATGGTGCCCATGGAGACGACGGCGGCGCCTGAGATGCCGCTCATCGCGGCGAAGATGGCGCAGATGAAGACCGTGCCGATGGCCAGGCCGCCGCGCAGACCGCCCCACCACAGGTGCATCATGCGATAAAGATCCGTCGCCACCCCGCATCGCTCCAGCAGCATGGCCATGAAAACGAATAGCGGGATGGCGATCAGAGCCGAGGACTGCATCAGGTCCCACATCTTCGAGGCGATGAGATAAAACGCGATTTCGCCCCGCTCGAAGTAAAGGAAGATGGCCGAGAGGCCGCCCAGCACGAAGGCCAGCGGCGTGCCCAGCATGATGAAGAGGAACAGCAGCCCGAAGAAGAGCAGCGTCAGCACCTCGATGCCCATGGCTTCGTACATCAGACGGCCTCCTGCGGGCCTTCTTCGTCGGCCTCCTTGATGGGCCCGAAGGCCTGTTGGTCGATCTCCACGCCCAGAAGGATGCAGATGTCGGCGACCAGCTTGATGGCGCCCTGGATCAGCAGCAGCACCGCGGCGACGGGGATCATCAGCTTGGACGGCCAGACATAGGGCTGCCAGGTGCTCAGGAACGACCGCTCCCACCGGCTGACGCTGTCATAGGCCAGCGACCAGGACTGGGTGACCAGGATCCAGATGAAGAGGAAGAAGAGGAAGCTGGTCAGAACGTCGATCAGCGCTTTGCCCTTGGGCGACAGCTCGCCGTAGAATAGGTCCACGTTCACGTGCTGGCGGCGCGCCAGCAGGTAGCCGCCGCCGAGGATGGCGTAGGGGCCGAAGATCAGGACCGAGAGCTCGGCCGACCAGACCATCGGCGCCTGGGCCACGTAGCGGAAGATCACGTCCGACAGCAGAAGCGCGAAGAGGATCAGAACGCCGTAGCTGAGCAGGCGCCCGAGCAGGCGGTTGAAGGTCGTGATCGCCCGGGCGATCGCGGTGAGGGCGGTCATGCGCGTCTCCCGTGGCGCGTAGGGATGAGGGGGCGCGCGCGGCGCGTCCGCCCGGTCCGCCGCCCGCGCGGCGGCGGGCATCGGCGGCTTCGATGGGGTCGCGATCCGTCGAGCGCGGCGCCCGGGGGCCTGCGGCGCGAGGGGGCGTCGAGC
>JBCCPD010000246.1:0-5935 GCA_039025075.1 Pseudomonadota bacterium
ATGTCGCCGGGCCGCATATCGGGAGGCCGCACGCGCGCGTCTTGGGTCTCGTTGGCGTCGCGGTTGTTGGGCCCGCCCATGGCCGAGGGAGCGTTCGCGCCTCGACGGGTCAGCCCGGCTTTGATGGTCGTTGTGTTTCAGGGCCCGTGGGGACGGCCATGCGCAGGCGCTCGCGGCGTGGGCCGCGGCTTGCAGCGCGCGGATGCATAGATCGAGGGAGAAGGCTGTCGTCGGTCCGCTGGCCTCTTTCTCCGGCGGATGTCCTGAATCAGACCCGAACTCTGAGGGAACTCCCGTGCGACTCGATCGGATGGGATTCCGCTTTGGATCGGCGCGCCGGTTGGGAAGCGTCGCTGGATGCCGTCGGTCGCGCGGCGATCTTTTACCTTCGGGTTCGCCGCGTGGAGGGTTCGGCAGCGGCGGCTGGAGGGTGGGCTCGGCCGCGTGGGCCAGGGCGCGTCCGGCGCAGGGGGCGCTGTCCTTCGGGACGGTTGCTTGAACTCGGCTGCCAAACGGAGCCGATGGATTGGGGCGGGGCTTGAGGCTGAGGCTTGCGCGGCGGCGCCGTTGGGCGCGTCGGCCGGGGGGGCCTCAGCTGGGGGGGCGGCGCCGGTCCGGGGCGTGGGCGGCGCGGTCGGCGCCGAGGGCCTCGGAGGGCGCCGGCGGCGGCGGCGCGTCCGAGAGGTTCATGTCGGCGCGGATTTCGCGCAGGAGCTTGCGGAGGATGGCGCGTGGATAGTCCTCGAACCCGTCGGCGATCTCCACGAAGGCCAGATCTCCGATGATCACGGAGCGCTCGTAGTGGCGGTCCACCGGCGGGAAGGCGCCGGCGATGGCGAGGCCGTTGACGGTCCAGCCCTCGGCCGCGGCCGAGGCGCGGGCGGCGCCGGGCAGGACGCCCTCGTTCGATTCGCCGTCGCCGGAGACGTCGATCACCTTGCGGCGGCAGTCGGGCGGGGCGGCGCGGCCGAGCTCCACCGCGTGGATCAGCGCCTCGCCGATGGCGGTGGAGAAGTGGCGCCAGCGCCGGGGCATGGCGTCGAGCGTGTCGGCGAAGGCGGAGACGTCGGCGGGCGAGGTCAGGCGCGTCCAGCCGATGGAGACGTGCTGGCGGGAGGCGCCGGTCCACTGGGTGACGGCGACGGCGAGATCGCCGCCGATGCCGGCGATGGCCTCCTGCAGGTCGTCGGTGCGGAAAGCGCTGGCGAGGCCGCCGCGCTGCAGGTTCCATTCGCCCGGATCGACCGAGCCGGAGACGTCGAGCGCGAGAATGAGGGCGAGGGCGCATTCGGCGCGGGCTTGCGGCGCCGCGCAGAGGGCGGCGGCGAAGGCGAGGGAGGCGGCGACGGCGCGGCGGCGGAGCGGCATGGCAGGTCGTTCGGGCGGCGGCGCGAGAGGCTCGCGCGGGGGGAGCGCCAGCCTGCGGCGGAGGAGGGCGCGGCGTCAACGGGAAGGAAGGCGGGGGGCGGGGGTGCGGTCGCCCTGGGCGGCACGCGTGGCGCGAGCACCCTGACGAGGCGTGGTCGCGGAGGCTGCGGACGAGTTATGCGCCCGGCCACCGGGGGGCGTGAGCCCGGCGCCGCAACGGTCGTCCAGGCCGTGCCGCGCCGCGCCTTTCGGGGCTTGGCGGCGGTTCGGCGACGGGGAGGACGGGGCGACGCTGCGTTCAGGCGCGGCGCTGATCACGTCTGCGCTGCAGCGCCGCGAGCCCTCCGGTCGCGGCGGCGAGCAGTCCGAAGGCGCCGGGCAGAGGGATCGCCGCCTCGGAGGCCTCGGCCGTGATGGGGCGCATGGTTCCGGTGAAGCGTCCATCCTGGACGAAGCTCAGGCCCGTGACGAAGGCCGTAGCGTCGAGCGGATCGAGCGCGGCGGAGAGCTCGATGCCGAGGATGCGGAAGCGCTCCACCGGGTCGAGAAAGGTGAAGCGCTCGCCCGCCGCGAGGATCCGGTCGAGGGCGAATCCGGCGCCGTCGTCGAGCCACAGCTCGAAGAGCCCGTCGCCGATCTCGGGCAGCAGGACCGACTCGAACAGCGGATCGCCGTCGCCGATGGCGTAGTCGTAGCCGATGGCGACGAGCGGGTCGTAGAAGGCGAGCTGGCCGGCGAGGACGGCGTTGTCGAAGTTGAACACCGGGCCGCCGGGCGCGTTCGGGTCGACGATGGGCAGGAACACGTCCTCGCCGTTGGGCAGGTCGCCGGTGGTGAAGTCGAAGAAAGCGCGCGAGACGCTTCGAGAGGCGCCGGCCTGGCTCGAGCCCGAGGGGTTGGTTCCACCTTCGTAGGTGAGCTGCGACTGCACCGAGAACGAATACAGGCGGTCCGGCTCCAGCACGCCGTCGGGCATCGTGAAGGAGCTTGCCGCCGGATCTACGCCTGCGATGAAGATCCGGTCGGCGAGGCCGGTGTCGGCCCCTCGGTTCTGCAGGTCGTAGATGTTCACGGTGACGCGATCGACGTCGGGCGCCGGCGTCCAGGCGAAGCTGGGGCGAACGCCGCTTGCCGTCTGCCGCACGTCGGTCGCGAAGGCCGACGGCGGCGCGTCGCCCGGGGCCGGCGTTTCAACCACGAGAACGTCGTCCTCGTTGCGGAACGTGATGGTCCACGCGCCGGTTAGCGCGGGGTCGTAGTCGACGCCGTTCGCCATCTGGTTGGGATTGATCGTGGTGGAGATGTCCACGAGCTCCACCTCTACGCCGTTCTGGCGCGCTATGGCCGTGGTACCGCCTTTGCCGTTGGGAACCACGTCGACGGCTCCGAAGCTCAGCCGACCGGTCGGCGAGGATGAGAAGCCGACGCTGTTCGGCGTGCGCACGTCGCGGAAGTGAAAGACTTCGAAGGCGTTGCCGTCGGCGTCGATGCTGATGGGCAGCGCCTGAACGGCGGCGGGAGTGGAGGCGAAGGCAGCGAGGGTCAAAGCACGGGCGCGCGAGGCGAGCGTCATTGGTAAAACCTTTCCGGGAGTTCGATCAGGTTTGAAATCACCCACTAGGGCGCCGCAACGTCGATTGACGCAGGATGAACTAGCGCGGCCGCCGACCCTCGTGCTTTTGCCGCGGCGCAGGCGCCGTCGGGCGGGGGTCAGCGGCGCGTCCCCGGCGCGCGGGAGCGCTCCGCCCGGCCGATCAGCATGTCCGGCTGAAGCTCCCGCAGGAGCTTGCCGCGGATCAGGTCGGGGTAGTCGTCGAAGCCGTTGCGGGCGACCAGCATGAAGGCGCCCGGGCCGGTGATGACCTGGTCGCGATACTGCTCGACCGGGGAGGGGTAGGCGCCGTCGATGACCAGGGCGTTGAGGGTGATGCCGTTCAGAACGCCTGAAGCGCGGATCTGGGTCGGGGTTTCGGCGTCGTTGTTCACGCCGTCGCCCGACAGGTCGATGACCTGCCGGTCGCAGCGCCGGGGCAGGGCGCGGAAGAGCTCGGCCCCGTAGCGCATGGCGCGGCCGAGGGCGGTGGAGAAGTCTTCGTAGACGCGGCGGTGCGCATCGAGGCGCAGGGCGGCGGCCTCCACGTCCGCCTGGGCGCGCATGGGCGACCAGGGGAGGATGACGTCCTGCTGCTGCCAGCCGGACCATTCGTAGACGGTGATCCAGACCTCGCCCGACTGGGTGAGCATCGCCTCCTGGATGTCGGGGGCCCTGAGGGCGTTGGCGAGGCCGCCGAGCTGGATGGCGTATTCGCGGGAGTTGACCGAGGAGGAGATGTCGAGGCCCAGGGCGAGGGCGAGGCGGCAGCCGGCGGCGGGGTCTGTGGCTTCGGCGAGGACTGGGGCTTCGGCCAGGATCGGGGGCTCTGCGAGGCCCGAAGGTCCGGCGGTCTGCGCGGGCGCGGGTTCGGCGCAGAGGAGGTGCGCGAGGGCGGCCGCCAACGTGCGCGCTCCGGTTCGGCGCGCGGCGGAGGCGGCCCCCGGCCCCGCGGCCGCGAGCGCGCCCGATGACGGCGCAGCCGTCGAGGGCGCTCGGGCCGGGACGGAACGGCGCTTCGCGGGCAGGCGGGCGGGGTTCGGGGCGAGGAGCCCGGTCCGGCCCTCGCCGCGGCCATCGGCCGGCGGCTTCGGCCCCGCCCGAACTCCCTCGAGATCGGTCCCACTCCCTTGGGGCGCCGGCCTGGCGTCCTCGGGGTTCGTTCGAACGCCGTCGAGCTCCGCCCGAACGCGCCCGGGGCGCGTGCGCCGGCGCATCGGCGCGCGCCTCGCACCAAAACGACTCATTCGGCGGCGCCGACGATCATGGGAGGGCGGATTTCGCGCAGGAGCTTGCGCTGCATGGCGCGGCCGAAATCGGCGTAGCCGTCGGCGACTTCGGTGAAGGCCTCGTCGCCGCGGATCACCAGGGTCTCGAAGTAGCGGACCAGGGCCGGGCGGCGCGGGCCGCCAACCACGAGGGCGTTGACGGTGACCCCGTCGAAGTCGAAGGCGCGGTAGGCGTGGAAGGGTTCGTAGCCGTCGTTGTTGGCGCCGTCGCCGGACACGTCGACGGTGCGCTTGGCGCAGGGCGGTGCGGAGCGGAAGAGCCGCGCGGCATAGGCCAGGGCATGGCCGAGCGCGGTGGGGTATTCGGAGTGGCTGCGCCGCGCCTGGCGCACCGCCGAGGCGAGGGCGGAGACGTCGGCGGGGCTTTGCAGAACGCGCCAGTCGGAGACGAGGGACTGCTGGTCGCGGCCGGACCATTCGAAGACGGCCATGGCCACCGGGCCGCCGGGCATCAGGATCGCCTCCATCACTTCGGGGTCTTCCAGCGCCGCGGCGAGGCCTTCGGTCTGCAAGGCGTACTCGTCGGCGTCCACCGAGGAGGAGACGTCGAGCGCCAGCGACAGCGCCAGCCGGCAGGCCTGGGCCGGGCCGGCGGCGAGCGCCGCGGCCAGGGCGGCTGCGGAGAGGAGGGCTCCGATCCGCTTGGGGCGCTGGGCGCGCGTCGGGCGCAGGGGGCGCATCCGGCGCGGCCTCACCAGGTTCCCACGTTCTCCATGGAGGCCCAGGGCTCGCGCACCGGCTGCGCCTCGCCCATCTGCAGCAGCTCGACAGAGATGCCGTCGGGGGATTTGACGAAGGCCATGCGGCCGTCGCGGGGCGGGCGGTTGATGGTCACGCCGTTCTTCCGGAGATGCTCGCAGGTCGCGTAGATGTCCTCCACCTCGTAGGCGAGGTGGCCGAAATTGCGGCCGCCGCCGTACTCTTCGGTCGAGCCGTGGTTGTAGGTGAGCTCGACGGCCGCGTCCTCCTGGCCCGGAGGGGAGAGGAAGACGAGGGTGAAGCCTTGCTCGGGCCGGTCGATGCGGCGGGTCTCCTCCAGCCCCAGGAGGCCGCAATAGAAGGCCTTGGACGCTTCGATGTCGGTCACGCGGACCATGGTGTGGAGGTATTTGATCTTCATCTGAGTTTTCCCCACTGGGTTGCTCACAGGTTTTTTTTGCTCACCACAAGGGTTTGGTGTCACAGCGCGTGCACGCGCTACATGATGTCGAACGCTAGGCCGCTGTTCGGCGGTTATCCACTACAGAGATCGCTTGACCGACCGTTGTCCACAGATTCCTCCCCGAGAACACGACGAGTTGCCAACAGGCTGTTGGTCTTACCGAGCTAAACGCTGTTTCGCTCTGACTCGATGTTAAGAGGGTGTCAGATGAACGAGTCGCTTCGTCTACCGAGAGAGGCAGCCGCTGAAGCCGAGTTGCGTGCCTCAACGAGTGGGACTTACCGGTCCGTATCGCCAGGCCTAGAGCGCGAGATCTACAAGTTCAAACCAGTGCTGGACCACGGGTTTGTGCGGGTCGTGGACTACATGGGCGACGACGCGGCGATCGTGCAGGCGGCGCGGGTGAGCTATGGGGCGGGGACGAGGAAGGCGCGGGACGATCGAGGGTTGATCCGGTACTTGATGCGCCATTGGCACTCGACGCCGTTCGAGATGTGCGAGATCAAGCTCCATGTAAAACTGCCG
>JBCCPD010000247.1:0-5929 GCA_039025075.1 Pseudomonadota bacterium
CGCCCGGCGGCCTCCGTCGCGGCGGCGTGCACGCGGTGGTCCGCGGCCTCGGTCAGAGCGCCGGTCCAGCGGTAGAGGAGATAGGCGGCCGGCGCGGTGACGAGCGCGGCCGCGGCGAGGCGCCAGTCGAAGAAGAACATCAGCGCCAGAACCGTCGCCGGCGTCGCCAGCGCCGTCACCAGAGGGCGCAGCAGATGCGCCGGCACGCCGATCACGTCGATCACGCCCTGGCTGGCGAGGCGGCCGACCTGCCCCACCCGCTCCGCCCCGAACCAGCCGAGGGGCAGCCGCGCGATTTGCTCCCCGAGCCGATCGAACAGACTTCGGGCGAGCGCGATGGCGGCGAGGTAGCCGGCCAGCTGCGTGCGGTAGCGCACCGCCGCGTAGACGACGAGCAGCGCCGCCATCGCCGCGATCCAGCCCCAGGCCGCGGCGATGCGACCGTCGAAGAGCGCGCGCAGCAACGGCACCATCAGAGCGAAGCCGACGCCCGTCAGCACGGCTTCGGCGACCAGACCGCGCAAGTTGCGCCGCAGCGGCTCGCGCCCGCCGGACCCGGCGACGGAGAGCAGGTCGGCGATCAAGGGAGAGGCTCCGCCCGGCTCTCGGCCGCCGCTTCGCTCGCCGCCCACAGGCGCGCGTAGAGGCCGCCGGCCGCCACCAGGTCCTCATGGGCCCCCCGCTCCACGATCCGTCCGCGGTCCATCACGCAGATGGCGTCGGCGCCGACGATCGTGTGCAGGCGATGGGCGATCACCAGCACGGTCCGGCCTGCGGCGAGCCGCGACAGCGCCGTCTGGATCGCCGCTTCGGACTCGGGGTCCGCGAAGGCCGTGGCCTCGTCCAACACCAGGACCGGCGCGTCCGCCAGGATCGCCCGGGCGATGGAGACCCGCTGCGCCTCTCCGCCCGACAGATGCGCGTCTTCGCGGGGGACGGAGTCGTAGCCGCGCGGCAGCGCCGCGATGCGGTCGTGGATCTGAGCGGCCCGCGCGGCGGCCTCCACCTCGGCCTCGGTCGCATCGGGACGGCCCAGGGCGATGTTCTCCCGCAGGCTGGCGCGCAGCAGCTGAACGCGCTGGAACACGAAGGCGACGGAGGCGTAGAGCGTCTCAGGCGTCATGTTCCGCAGGTCGACGCCGCCGAGCGTGACGCGGCCCTCGCCCACGTCCCAGAATCGGGGCAGCAGGCTGGCCAGGGTGGACTTGCCGGATCCTGACGGGCCGACCAGAGCGGTGAGGGTTCCGGGCTCCAGCGTCAGATCGACGTCCTGCAGCGCCGGGTCCGATCCATCGTAGGCGAAGGTCACGCCCTCGAAGACGACCCGGGCGTCGGCGGGGGTCGCGGGGGCGTCAGGGCGCGGAAGGGTCGGCGTGCTCAGCACCTCGGCGATCCGCGCCGCCGCGTCCTTGGCCAGCATCATCTCGTTCTGGGCGAAGGACAGGGTCAGGAACGGCGCGGTCAACGCCGGCGCGAACACGGCGAAGGGGAGCACGTCCGCCGGCGCCGCGGCGCCGGCCGAGACCAGCGCCGCGCCGGCGGTCAGAACGACCAACAGCGCGAAAAGCGGCGACAGCGCCACCTCGGCGGCGGCGGAGACGCGCAGGAGCCCCCTCACCCAGTCCCAGAAGAAGGCGACGAAGGCGCCCGTCCGCTCCACGAACCGGCCATAGGCCTGCCGCGCCTGGCCGAAGGTCTTGATGACGGCGATGCCCTGCACGAATTCGACCGAGGCGGCGTTCACCGCCGCCATCTCCCGCGTGTAGGCGGCCATCTTCTCGCCGTAGCCGCGGTATTGCAGAGCGTAGAGCGCCATGCCGACCAGCACCGGCGCCAGGGTCGCCAGCGTGAGGCGCCAGTCGATCCACAGAAGGTAGATCAGCGCCGCCGCCGGGGTGACCGCCGCCGCGATGAGGTTGGTGCAGCCATGGGCGACCAGCTGGTGGAGCGCCGCGACGTCGTCCTGCAGCGCCGTCTTGACCAGCCCGGCGCTGCGCGCGCCGAACCAGCCCAGCGGAACCTCGGTCAGCCGGGCGGCCATGCGTCGGCGCAGGTCCAGCTGCAGGTCCACGTCCGCCAGATGGGTGATCGCGCCCGCGGCCATCAGGCAGGCCAGACGCACCGCCAGTGCCGCGGCCGCCGCCGCGACGATCCACCAGATGCGCGCGGGCTGAGGCGTTTCGCTCAGCAGCGCGCGCCCGATCTCCGACACCGCCACGAAGGGCGCGACGCCGGCGGCGGAGCTCAGGCCCTGAAGGCCGCAGGCGAGGATCAGGCGGCCGCGGATCGGCGCCACACGCGACGCCGTCGGCGACGGCGACGCGTGGCTTCGCGGATCCTCGGCCTGGGTCATGATCCTCCGTTGAGCCGAACCCTAGGCCGTGCGCCGCGTGCCCGCCCGCGCCTCCGACACACGCCGCGAACGCGTCGATGCGGCGGTCGAGCTTGGGTCGGGAGCGACGGCGGCCATCGGGTCCATGCTCTTCTGCATGACGTGAAGCACCGGGCGGGGCGCGCGTCGCGTCCAGCTGGGATGACCTTGACTTGATATCGCCGGTATCCTGAGGTGTCCATGTCGAGGCGGGTCCGCCCCAAGGCCGCGCGCCTCGGCGGCAGCGCTGCAAGGAGCTTTTCGATGGACGGCGACGCCCAGGACATTCTGCAGATCAAGAACCTCTCCATCGCGCTGCCCCCCGGCGCCGACCGGCGCTTCGCGGTGGAGGACGTGTCGCTGACGCTGCGCCGGGGAGAGGTGCTGTGCGTGGTGGGCGAGTCCGGCTCCGGCAAGTCCGTCATGACCAGCGCGATCATGAACGACGTCGCGCCGGCGCTGAGCATCGCGCAGGGCGAGGTCGTCTTCGACGGCGGCGACGTCCTCAAATACTCCAAGTCGGAGCTGAACGATCTGCGCGGCGCCCGCATCTCCATGATCTATCAGGAGCCGATGGCGGCGCTGAACCCCTCGATCCGCATCGGCCCTCAAGTCGACGAGGTGTTCAAGCTGCACCGGCCCGAATTCGGCCCGGACGAGCGCAAGCGCGAGACGCTCAACCTGTTCGAGCAGATGCGCCTGCCGGATCCCGAGCGCATCTACCGCAGCTATCCTCACCAGGTCTCCGGCGGTCAGTCCCAGCGCGTGGTCATCGCCATGGCGCTGGCCTGCAAGCCCGACGTGCTGATCGCCGACGAGCCGACGACCGCGCTCGACGTCACCACGCAGAAGGAGATTCTGAACCTCTTCAACGAGCTCAAGACGGTCTTCGACAACGCCGTGATCCTGATCACCCACGATTTCGGGGTGGTGGCGGAGGTCGCGGACCGGGTCGCCGTCATGTGCTGGGGCCGCCTGATCGAGGAGGGGCCGACCGAGGAGATCCTCATGCGGCCGAAGGAGGACTACACCAAGCTGCTGGTGGACGCGATGCCGCTGCTCGAGACGACGCGGGTTCCTGACGAGACGCGCAACGATCCGCCGTCGGTGGAGGCGAAGAACGTCCACAAGATCTATGGCGACGGGCCCAAGCAGGTGCATGCGCTCAACGACGCCGGCTTCGTTCTGCGGCCGGGGGAGACGCTGGGCGTGGTGGGCGAATCCGGGTCGGGCAAGTCGACGCTGGCCAAGGCGCTGATCCGGCTGATCGAACCCAGCTCAGGCTCCATCATCCTGCATGACCAGGACTTTCTGGCGCTCAAAGGCGCCGATCTCGACAAGGCGCGCCGGCACATCCAGATGATCTTTCAGGATCCCTACGGCTCGCTGAACCCCAGCCAGACGGTCGGCACGATGATCGACCGCTCGGCGGAGCTGCGCGGTCTGACCAAGCCGCAGGCGCGCGAGCAGACGCTGGAGCTGCTGCAGATGGTCGGCCTGGGGCCCGAGGCCTATCACCGTCGTCCGCGCAACTTCTCCGGCGGTCAGCGTCAACGCATCGGCGTGGCGCGCGCCCTGGCGATGGAGCCGGACGTGGTGATCGCCGACGAGAGCGTCTCGGCGCTCGATCTGTCGGTGCAGAAGCAGGTGCTGCGGCTGATGAACGACCTGCAGAAACGCCTGAACGTCGCCATCATCTTCATCACCCACGATCTGCGCGTCGCCGCCCAGATCTCCGACTACATCACGGTGATGGAGAAGGGCGTGATGGTGGAGATCGGGACCGCCAAGCAGGTCTTCGAGGACCCCAAGCACCCCTACACGCGCAAGCTGCTGGACGCCGCGCCGGGCAAAGGCTGGCATCCGCCGCGCCTGGCTCCCGAAGAGGCGGATCGGATCGCGGCGAGCATCTCTCGCGGTTGAGGGACGGCGGAGAGGCCGGGGCGGCCGGGCCCTGCGCCGGCGGCGGGCGTCAGAGGGCGCTCGCCCGGGAGGCCTCGCCGATGATGTCCGCGCGACCCACCACGCCCAGCGCGCGGCTGTCGATGGAGTTCGAGCGATTGTCGCCTAGAAAAAAATGCTCGTCTGCCGACAGCTCGAAGCGCCGCGGGAACGGTTTGATGCCGTAGCGGTCGAGGATGTCGTAGCGGGCTTCGCCGAGCCTTTCGGGCAGCCGCTCTCCGCCGTCGGGAGCGGGCCGGGTGACGGCCGCGCCGTTCACGGTCAGCAGGTTGCCTCGCAACTCCACCACGTCGCCGGGGAGCCCGACGAGCCGCTTGACGTAGACCGCCTCGTCGCCGGGAAAGCGGAGCAGGTAGACGCGCCCGCGCTCGACGCGCACCTCCTCCCAGCGCTTCACGAACAGGAGGTCGTTGACCTCCAGGTTGGGGAGCATGGATTCGCTGCCGACCCGATACGCGCCCAGCACCTGCGCCCGCGCCACGCCGAGCGACGCGACCGCCGCCCAGAGGCAGAGCATCAGGCCCATCGGGCGGGAATAGAACCGTCGGACGGAGGGGGGACGCGCGCGGGCGGAGGTTCCGGCATGCAGGGCCGCGGCGCAGGCGACGAGGAACCAGAGCCACGGCGCTTGCAGAACCGTCGGCGCCAGCGCCAGGCACGCGGCGAATACAAGCGCGGCGAGGACGGGCCTCTGAAGATAGAGATACGCGAAGGGAGGCGCCGCCAGACCGAGCGCGGCGGCCGCGGCGGGCGACGGCCGCCACCTGCCCGCCGCCTCTTCGAAAGACGCGTCGAAACCCGTCGCGAACGCGATCCGCTGGACCATGCAACCCTCCGCAGGCGGCGAGGTCGATCGGCGATGCCGACCCCATGGCCATGCTACTTAGGTCGCATATGGTTTACGGCACGTTTGCCAGGTCGCCGCCTTCAGCCGAGCCCCGCCGCCAGGGCCGCGACCATCCCGGCCGCGATGAACGGCCCGAAGGGCAGCCGGGTCGCGCCGTCGGCCTTGCCGAAGGCCCGCTGCGCCAGCAGAGCGATCACGCCGGCGAGCGAGGCGGCCAGCAGCACCAAGGGCAGCCCCGCCCAGCCGCACCAGAGGCCGGCCGCGCCCGCCAGCTTGGCGTCCCCCAGGCCAAGCCCGTCGCGCCCCCTCACGCCGCGATAGGCGGTCGCGAGCGCCCACAGCCCGCCCCAGCCGGCGATCCCGCCGATGACCGCCGCCTCCAGCCCGGGTCCGCCCCCCTGCAGCGCTCGCCAGAAGCCCAGCGCCGCCGCCGCGGCCACGGCCTCGTCCGGGAGCAGGCGCGCCTGCAGGTCCGCCAGAACCGCGGTCATCAACGCCGCCGCCAGCACGGCCGCGGCCCATGCCTCCGCCGCGCCCGTCGCGGTCATCGCCGCAGCCCCGGCCGCGCCGGCCGCCCAGACCGTCGCCACGATCGCCCGGGACGGCCGCGCGGGCCCTTCGGGTGCGAGCGCCCGCGCCGCCTGGATCGCCGCGTCGCCCGCGCCGGCCTCCTCCAGCCAGTCCAAAGAACTCTCCCGCCAGGCCGCATCCGCTCGACGCACCAGGGCCGCCGCCGCCCAGGCCGCGCC
>JBCCPD010000248.1:0-5885 GCA_039025075.1 Pseudomonadota bacterium
CCGGCGCGTTGAAAACGACGCGCGGGAGGGCCAAACTGAAGCAAGCGGATTGCCCCCGATGGGTCGAGGGGGGACGATGAGCCAGACGCTTTTCCAGAAGTACGGGGGCTTCGCCGCCGTCTCCCGCATCGTGATGACGTTCTACGACAAGGCGCTCGACAGCGATCAGATCGGCGACTACTTCGAGGGTGTGGAAATGGCGCGGCTGGTCGACCACCAGACCAAGTTCATCGCCTCTCTGCTGGGCGGGCCGGCGGCTTACACCGACCGGCAGCTGGGGCAGCTGCACCACCACCTAGCCATCTCCCAGGCCGATTTCGCGAGATGGGCGCTCTGCTGGCCGAGGCGCTGCGCGAGCATGGGGTGGAGGCGGGCGACGTCGTCGCGGTGGCGGCCGAGATCGAGGCGCGGCGCGCCGTGATCGTCGCCGATCCGGTCGCCTGAGGCCGAGTCCGGGGGACGCGCCATGAGCCTCGAGGCGATCAACGAGCAGCTTCTGCGCGCGATCGGCGTCGGAATCGCGCTGCTGAGCGAACCGGACCACGACGTTCTTTTCGCGAATGAGAAGTTCTCCGCCTGGTTCGGGGCCCCGACCTCCGGCGCGCGGCTGCGCGACATCTTTCCCGATCTCGACAATACCGAGATCCGCGCCGCGCTCGACGACGGGCGGCACTTCTCCGCCGAGGTGAAGGTCAAGCCCAAGCGGCGCACGCTGGTCATCGCCGTCGACATCAGCCGGGCGCACACGGACGACGGCTCCATTCTCGTGGTCGAGTGCCAGAACATCACCCGCATGCATGAACTGGAGGCGATGATCGACAGCTACGCCGCGATGGTGGAGCGCAACACGCGGGAGATCGAGCGCGAAAAGGAGCGGGTCGAGCGGCTTCTGCTCAACATCATGCCCAAGCAGGTCTACGAGGAATACCGCACCTTCGGGGTCGTGGCGCCGCAGCTGTTCCCCGAGGTCTCGGTGGTGATGCTGGACCTGGTGGGCTTCACCGAGGAAGTCGCCAAAGGCGAAACCACCGCGATCATCGGCGAGCTGAACGAGATCTTCACCGCGTTCGACCGGATCGCCGAGCAGTTCGGCTGCGAGCGGATCAAGACCATCGGCGACGCCTATCTCGCCGTCGCCGGCATGCCGGAGCCGAACCCGGACCACGCCAGGTCCGTCGCCAACTGCGCCGTGCGCTTCGTTCGGTATCTGGAGCGGCGCAGCGAAGGGGCGGGGCGCAAGTGGCGCTGCCGGGTGGGCATCGCCACGGGACCGGTGGTCGGATCGGTCGTAGGCGTGCAGAAATATGTCTACGACATCTTCGGGCCCGCGGTGAACCTGGCGGCGCGGATGCAGGAGGCGGCCGAGCCGATGACCGTCGTGGCCGACGAGTACATGCGCCGGGACCTGGCCGAGGACTTCACGCTGACCGACCTGGGCCCGCGGGACATCCGCGGCTTGGGGGAGATGCGGTTGATCGGCGTTTCAACGGCTTTGGGGCGGGAGCGGACGCGGCTCTGAGACGTCGGGAGCGGCGCGAGCCGTTTCCACGCCGCCGAACTCGCGAGGGACCGTTGGCGATGCGGGCGCGCGGAGCATCGCCATTTCCGGCCGGTCGTCCCCGGCCGAGGTCCCGCCGCCTCGCGTCGGGGCGTCAAAGGCCCGGTCGGACAAGGCTCTGCGAGGGGTCGCGCTCCAAGCCGAGCTGACGCAAGCGCTGGGGATGATCGAGGACGGCGGTCGATCAAGCGATGACGCGGCGCGCTTCGCCGACCTCATCGCGGTCGGATCGCCGGCTCGAACGCGGTTTCTCCGCCCGCCGCGGCCGGCTAGCCTGTGGCAGCCAAGACCCCAGCGCAGGAGACGCCCCATGGACATCGCCGCCCTTCCTTTCGACGCCGATGCGATGCTCGCCCGCCTGAGGCCTTGGGTGGAGTGCGAGTCGCCGACCTACGATCCCGAGGCGGTGGACCGGATGATGGACATGGCGGCGCACGATCTGGCCGCGCTGGGCGCTTCGATCGACCGCATCCCGCGGCGCGTGGGGGCCGACGGGACGCGGGTCGGCGGCGCCGTGCGGGGACGCCTGCCGCATCCGCGGGCGGGAGAGCCTGGGCTCCTGATCCTCGGCCATCTCGACACCGTGCACCCGGTCGGCACGTTGGAGGCGCTGCCCTTCCGGGTGGAGGACGGCAAGGCCTGGGGGCCCGGCATCTGCGACATGAAGGGCGGCAACCGCATCGCGCTGGAGGCCATCGCCGTGCTGGCTATGGCGGGGATCGAGACGCCGCTGCCGGTGACGGTTCTCTTCACCCCCGACGAGGAGATCGGCACGCCCGCCTTCCGCGAGCTGATCGAGGCCGAGGCCGCCCGCGCCCGCGCCGTGCTGGTGCCCGAGCCCGGCCGGGCCGACGGCGGCGTCACCTCCGGCCGCTACGCCATCGCGAGGTTCGAGATCGAGACGCGGGGGCGGCCGTCCCATGCGGGGGCGCGGCTGAAGCAGGGACGCTCAGCGATCAAGGAGATGGCGCGGCGCATCCTGCAGATCGAGGAGATGACCAGCGACGACTGCACCTTCTCCATCGGCGTGATGCATGCCGGGCAGTGGGCCAACTGCGTCTCCTCCCAGGCCAGCGCTCGGGTGCTGACCATGGCCAAGCGGCAGGCGGATCTGGATGCAGGGGTGGACCGGATGCTGGCGCTGACCGATCTGGACGGCGACACGCCCTTCGAGGTGAAGCGCGGAGTCACCCGTCCTGTCTGGGAGCCCGACGCGGGCGGCCGGGCGCTGCTGGACCTGTACGAGGGGCTGGCGAAGTCCATCGGGCAGCCGTTCCGGCATGAAAGCTCGGGCGGTGGGTCGGACGGAAATTTCACCGGGGCGATGGGCATCCCGACCATCGACGGTATCGGGGTGGACGGCACGGACATGCACACTCTGAACGAGCATATCGACATCGAGAGCCTGGCGACGCGCGGGCGGATCTTCGCAGGGCTCCTGGCGGAGATCCGCTAGGGCGCGCGGGGCGCCGTCCAATCCGCTGCCCCGCCGCTGCGTCAACGCCTAGTCTGATTCAGGCTGAAGCAAGTTTTGGATTGGAGAGTTCGCCATGGCGTCGCCTCGCACTGCAGCCCTGTCGTCGGTTCTCGCCTTCGCCGCCCTTGCGGCGCCGGCGGCGGCCCTGACGGTTCCTGGAACCGCAAGCTACGACGTGATCATTGATTTTCCGCCGCTGGCGGAGAGTGATCGTGGCGACGAGACTTTCAGGTTGGCGCTTTCGCCATCGGACCGGCGGAGGATCGGCCGCAACGCGCGATTTGCGTCGCAAGCGCGGCTTCCCGCCTTCGACGCATCACGCGGCGTTCCGCTGGGGGCCTCGATCGCCCTGGATGCGCAGGTCGCTCCCACCGCGACCGGCCCGGAACTCGACCCTTTGGAGTTCCTCATTTACAATTTCCGCGATTTCATCGTGACCGCTGGTCTCGAGGTTCGATCGTCCTCGGTTCTCCAGCCCATCTTCCCCAATCCAACGGCTTCTATGGAAATTGATGCGGCGGACGTGCGGGACGGCGTGGTCCTTTCGCTGCCTGGGGATCTTTTGCTCGAGATCGATGACGTCTACACGTATTCGCCCGCGCAGTTGGCGCTGGTGGCAGGAGGATCTGAGAGGCTGCTTTTCGATTTCGATCTCACCTTAGACCTTGAATACAATTCATCTTTTCTTGGCGACCTGGAGTTCGAGTTCTTCCCAAACGCGTCGGCCACCGCCACGCTGACCTACGAGAACCAGCCCTTCGCCGATCCGGAGCATCCGGCCGCGATACCGCTCCCCGGGGCCTGGCTCCTGTCCCTAAGCGGCGTCGCCGCCCTCACCGCGGCGCGCCGCCGCCGGCGGTCGGGGGTCTGAACGGAGGAACGAGCCGGCCGCGCCGGGCCGCCCCGGCCTTTCGGGTCCGCCCTGACGAGACCACGCCCGGCGTTGACCGGCCGCGTCGGCGCCGTCAGGCTCGGTCTCCATGAGCGAAAAGAAAACCGTCCTCGTCACCGGCGCCGCGCGGGGCATCGGACTGGAAGCCGCGCGGCGCTTTCTGGCCGCGGGCTGGAACGTGGCGTTGCTGGATCGGCTCCAGGACCTGTTGGCGCAGGAGACGGAGGCGCTGGACGCGCCCGGGCGGGTTCTCGCCGTGCCGGGGGACGTCTCGGACCCGCAGCAGGCGCCCCGCGCCATCGGGCGCGCGGTGGACGCCTTCGGCGGGCTCGACGCGCTGGTCAACAATGCCGGGGTGGCGGAGTTCGGGTCGATCGAGCGCACCGACTTCGAGACCTGGCGGGAGATCATGGCCGTCAATCTCGACGGGCCGTTCCTGATGACCCAGGCGGCGGTCCCGCATCTAAAGGCCTCGGGCGCCGGAGCGGTGGTGAACATCACCTCGATCTCCGGCCTGCGGGCATCCACCTTGCGGACCGCCTACGGCACGTCGAAGGCGGCGCTGGCGCATCTGACCCGTCAGCAGGCGGCGGAGCTGGGCGAGTTCGGCGTCCGCGTGAACGCCGTGGCGCCGGGACCGGTGGCGACGGCGATGTCGAAGAAGGTGCACACGCCCGACATCATCGCCGCCTATCACGACGCGATCCCTCTGAACCGCTACGGATCGGAGACCGAGATCGCCAACGCAGTGCATTGGCTGTGCTCGGAAGAGGCGAGCTACGTGACCGGGCAGATCCTCGCCGTGGACGGAGGGTTCGAGGGCACGGGGATCGGCCTGCCGGCGCTGCGGACGGCCCCGCCGGCCGCGGGAGACTGAGCCGGGTCGTCGCCGTGGTTCGGACGCGACCCTGACGCTCGCCGCCGTGCCGAGACGTCCGGCAGGCGCCGCGGCGTTCGATGGCGGGACCTTTCGCTGCGAAAAATGACGTCCATGGCGCGGATCAACGGCTTGTCAGGCGATCTTGAGGCCCAGCAGCAGCGTCTCCGAATAAAGGTGGTCGATGCGATGATCGGGCGGCGCGTTCGCGCCCCGGCGGACCATGCGGCGATACTGCAAGGGTTCCAGCGCACCGCCCGCGGGCGCATGCCCGCCGAGAAAGCGGGCGTCGATCTGAAGGACGCCGCGCCGCGCGCCGGACAGGATCGCCGGGGCGGCGCCGTGGATGAGGCCGGCGAGCGCCTTGGGATCGCCGGCATAGATCAGGTCCCAGCAAAGGCCTTGATCGCCCCGGTCCTGGCGCAGAAACCCGGCCAGGACGGCCCCGCCGTCGCCTCGGAGCAGACGCCAATGGACCGGCAGGCCTTGATGCTCGTCGAGATAGACGCGTTCCTCGGCGGAGGCGGCTCGGGCGATCTCCGAAGGGTCGGCGACGACCTCGGTCCCGCCGCCGCCGTCGCCGAAGCGCCAGACGCGGCGGTGGGTGTCGAGATCGCGGAACCCGCACGCTTCGAGGATGGCGTGGACGCGGCGGGAGGGGTTGAAGACCGTGAAGGTCGGCTCGGGCATCGCGGCGTAGGCGCGCATCATGCGCAGGCCGAGATCGTGGCCGCGCCAGTCGCGGCGGACGTAGAGGCTGGAGAAATTGCCCATCAGCCGGTCGGTTCCGTCGATCCGGCGAGTGGACCAGACGTTTCCGTGGTAGCCGACGACCTCTCCGCCCGCCTCGGCCACGACGCCGGCATGGGGTTTTTCGCCGGACCAGCGGTAGTCGAGGATGCGGGCGAAGACCTGGGGCGGGATCTTTGGGTTCATGTGGGCGGTCAAGAGAGCGGCGACGCCCGGCGCGTCGGCTTCCGTCGCCGGGCGGAAAAGGGGTTCGGTCATGGGCGCGCGTCCCGCCTCTGCCGCGCCGCAAGGGCCTGCGCGCCGCGATCGCCGCGCCGCCGTTCCGGCGCGC
>JBCCPD010000249.1:0-5882 GCA_039025075.1 Pseudomonadota bacterium
GCCGCGGGCGCGTCGCTAGGACCTCTGGCGATCACGCGACCCCCTGCGGAGAGGTGCCGGAGTGGTCGAACGGGGCGGTCTCGAAAACCGTTGTGGGGGCGACCCCACCCAGGGTTCGAATCCCTGTCTCTCCGCCACTCTTCGTTGCTGCAGCGTTTTGAGGAGCCGGGGCCTCCAGGACCGGCGGCTGGGTCTCGGCCAGGGCTCTTCGGGGCCTTCGTCTCCCTCCGCGGGCTGGGG
This sequence comes from Pseudomonadota bacterium, assembly GCA_039025075.1. Lineage (GTDB taxonomy): Bacteria > Pseudomonadota > Alphaproteobacteria > Rhodobacterales > Rhodobacteraceae > Albimonas. The sequence continues at coordinate 241 of JBCCPD010000249.1, forward strand.
GGCGACGCACCCTCGCAGGCGCGTCAGAACACGAAGAAGTCCTGCGGAGACAGCGAGGCGCTTTGCACGCCGATCAGCAGGACGTGGTTGCCGCCGCCCAGGTCGAGCAGGGAGTCGTCGCCCACCTGCGCAAGCCGCGCCGCCACGTCGCCGGCGTCGAAGATGCCGGCGCCGTTGACGTTCGAGGCGACGCCGACGCGGTCGCCGTCCTCGAAGTCGTGGATCGCGTCGACGCCGCTGTCGGCGTACATCAGGAAATCGTCGTCGCCGTCGCCGCCCCAGAGGGAGTCCGCGCCGACGCCGCCATGGATCTCGTCGTCCTTGCCGAAGGTGCGCGCCTCTCCGCCCGCCGCGGACATGTAGACGATGTCCTCGTAGGGCGAGGCGACGCCGTTGTTCGCCCAATGGCCCTGCCCGTCCTCCTGCCCCGGCACGAGCGAGCCGACATAGCCGGGGATCGGCCCTTCCTCATGGGCGCGCACGTCGTCGAAGACGTAGGTGTTCTGGATCTGATTGTAGCGCAGGCCGTCGAGCGCGAAGCGGTCGTCCATGGCCCCGAAGTTGTAATGGTCCATACGGACCATATCCATCTCCTGCACGTAGTAGATGTTGCCGTAGTCGGCGGCGCCGTGGAAGTCGATGTTGGAGTTGGTGAAGTCGATCTGGGTGTTGTTGTAGGCGCCGGAGGAGCTGTAGCCGAACACCACCGCGTGCCGCGTGGCGTAGATGTTCCCGTCGGCGTCCGTGCGGCCCATCGTCAGCCCTTCGAAGTCGCCGTAGAAGCTGTCGTCCAGCAGGATGCCGTAGCCGTTGCCGCCGCCGCCCAGGTTTTGCGCGCCGTCGAAGGCGTAGTTCCGAATGCCGACCTGATAGCCCGCGTCGATCCAGATGCCGAGCGAGGCGGCGTTGTCGACGGTGACGTTCACGATGTCGGTCTCGTGCACGCCTTCCAGGCGGATGCCGGCGACCTTGTGGGCGTAGTCGCCGCCGTAGTTCTGGTTGTTGTAGTTGAAGAGGTCGTGCGGATCGACGGTCGACTGATACTCGGCGTCGTCGGCATAGCGGATGGTGAGGTCCGAGATCACCAGGTCGTGGATGAAGTCGTCCTTGTCGTAGACGCGCACTTCCGAGTTTCCGACGCTGCGGTTCGGGTCGTAGTCCATGCCCGCTTTTTCGCGCAGCATCACCATGTTCATCTCGGGATGCACCATGGCGACCTCGACCAGCGAGGAGAGCTTGTTGAAGCTGTCGCCGACGTCGACCCGCGTGTTCAGGTCGGCGTCGTAGTTGTAGACGAATTCGATGAAGTCGCCCGGCTCGATGCCCGCGACGGAGGTGAGCACGACCGATCGGTCTTCGGCCGACACCGGCGCCGTCGCCTCGGTGGCGAGCTTGACCTCGTCGGGCGTGAGCTTGGCGCGGATGCCGTCGGAGACGCGGATGGCCGCGTCGTCCGTCACCGCGTCGGCGCGCAGGACCACGCCGGCTTCGGACTGGCCTTTGACGTGCAGGTCGCCGCGGTCGATGTTCAGGGTCTCGGTCAGCCAGTAGGTCCCGTCGAGGAACTCGACCGTGGCGCCGGCGGGCGCGGCGTCGATGGCGTCCTCGATCTGCTGCGTGCTCATGCCGGGATCGACCTGGATCACCGGCCCGGCGCCCACCGCCTCGCCGATCTCGCGGTCTCGGCCGGCATAGTCGAAGCCGCGATACATGTTCGGATCGATGCCGCCCCAGTCGTGGCCGTCGTAGCCGGCGCGGCCGAAATCGTTCGACTGGACGAGGTGCGTGGTCGCGGTGATCTCCGGGAACTCGGCGTTGTCGGAGGCGACGTAGGCGCCCGACTTGATCTCGTCGAAATGGAAGAGCGTCGCCTCCATGCCGCCCGGATCGGGAGGCGCGTCGGCCTGGCCTGCGGCGTGGATCGCGTCGTCGATGGTCAGCCAGGCGATCTCCTCGTGGAGATGGCGCTTTTCGTCGTCGCGCGAGGTCTCCTCTTCGACGAAGAGCGTGGCGGTCTGGCCGTCGAAGGCGTTCAGCCTGAGTGTGGCGGCGTCTTTGCCGCGCGTGGTCTGCATTTCGGCGAAGAAGGCCTGGTCGTCCGCCAGCGGCGCGTCGAGCGTGACGGCGGTGAGGGCGTCGCTCACGGTCGTCCCGTCGCGCACGGCCGTGAAGGCGTCGAAGCCGCCCAGCTCGAAGGCCACCCAATCGAAGCTTTCGACCGCGGTCGTCCCGTCCGACGCCTCCTGCTTCTGCAGGGCGACGGAGACGCCGTCGGCGGACAGGTCGCGGAACCGTTCGGTCACCGCGTTCGGCGTGCGGTCCGAACTGACGGAGCCCAGGACCATCACGTCGGCGAAGCCCGCGTCGAAGTCGATCCGGGTCCAGTCGTGGGACGCGTCGCTGCGCCCCGCCTGCAGCATCGCGCCGTCGGCGAGCCTGTGCGTTCCGCGCTCCACCGCCAGCCAGGAGACCGTCTCGCCGGTATGCCAGCCGTCGAGATGGTCCCACTCGTCGACCTGGATCTCGAACCCATGGGAGGTGACGTTGCGCACCCGCAGCGTCGCTTCGTGCGCGCCTTTGCGCGAGAGCGGGCCGAGCGTGACGATCGGGTCGACCATCGCGGCGTCGAAGAGCACTTGGGTCCAGGCGTCGGCGCCTTGCTGGACGAAGGCGGTCTCGCCCGCCTGCGCGATCAGGGGCGGGACGTCGTGGACGTCGTCGTCGTAGATCGTTCCTGTGGCCTCCAGCGTGCCGGTCAGGTTCTCTCCCGACACTTGGAAGGAGAAGGTCTCGGTGTCCTCGACCAACATGTCGGGGTGGACGGCGACGGCGACGGTCTTGGTCCGGTCGCCGGGCGCGAAGACCAGTTCGCCCGAGGCCGCGTGATAGTCCCAGGCGACGGAGCTGGTGGCGTCGGCGACGGCGGTGACGTCGGCCGTGGCGTAGGTCAGGCGCAGCTCTTGGGCGGCGGGCGCCTCCAGGGACACGGTGAAGGTGATGTAGCGGTGCCCGTCGTCGTGCATGTGGGACGAGCCGTCGCCGTGCACATGCGCCATGCCGGGATCGGCTTCGGTGACCGAGCCTCCGGTCACCGTCACGACCACGGGCGCGTCGCCCGATCCGTCGCCGCCCGATCCGTCGCCGCCCGATCCGCCCCCGCTCGAGCCGCCGTCGCCCGTCCCGCCGTCATCCGATCCGGCGCCGATGGGCGTGCCGGTGTAGTCCGGCTGGCTGTGATAGGGCGCGCGGTCCACCAGGCCCGCCATCGCCACGCTCTTGCCGCTGAAGACGTTGCCCGGCGGGTAGCTGAAGCCGTCGATCAGCGCCTCGAGCCCCATGCGCCCGGCGATCCCGTCCTCGAGCTGGTTCGCCCGCCACTCGAAATGCGAGCTATCGAGATCGGCGAAGTCCACGTCGCGCAGGGTCAGGCTCTGCCCCGTCAGGGGGTTCCAAAACCGCGCGCCTTCGGCCGTCTGCTCGGCGCGGAAGTTCAGCCCGCCGTCGCCGCGCACGCTGAGATAGAAGAAGCTGAGCTTGTCCGTAGCCGGGTCGAAGTCCACGACCTCGACCACGCCCTCTTCGTGGGAGCGGGCGTAGACCGTGTTCGGACGCACAAGGCCGGAGCCGTCCTCATAGGCGAGGATGGCGCTCATGTCCTGCTGCAGGTGGCCGTCGGCGATGGGGGCGAAGTTCTCGGGGTGCAGATCGGCCAGCCACACGCCCTCGACCAGCGTCGAGAAGCCGGGGTTGAACATGTGAAGCATCATGAACCCGTCGGGCGTGTCGACGGGGATCTGGTTGTGGATGGAGGGGGGGCCGAGATCGAGCACGTCCCGGGTGGGGTCGAAGCCGGTGACGACCGCGATCTGGCCGACCTGGTAAGTCGTCCCGCCGCCCACGAAGGGGCCGGAGCCGCCGCCGGAACCGCCATCAGGGCCGCCCGAACCCTCGCCGCCGTCGCCGGCTCCTCCGCCCATGCCGCCGTCGCCGCCGCCCATCCCGTCGCCTGGGTCTTCGGCGCCGCCGTCGATGCCGATCGTCGTGTCGATCAGATCGAGTCCTTGAGCCGAGCCGACGCCTTGGAACCCGACCTCGATGGTCTCGCCCGCCGCGATGGCCCCGTTCCAAGGCGCGTTGCGCAGCGTCAGCACGCCGTCCTGCTGGCCTACGACCTCTGCGTTCCAAACGTTGTTGACCGTGGCCGACGTGGCGACGCGCAGCGTCCAGCCGCCGCTCACCGCCGTTTCGGGCGTCAGGAAAAACCGCGCGGTGAAGCCCGATCCCCAATCGTCCACCGCCAGCTCGTAGTCGGGCGTCGCCGGAGGCTCGCCTCCCATGCCGTCCCCGGCTCCGCCGCCGTCCGCCGGCGGATCCACCGGAGCGGGGTCGACAGGGTCGGGGTCGACAGGGTCGGGACCGACGGGGTCGGGATCCGCCGGAACCGGGTCCGATCCGGCCGCCGCGCCGCTCAGCAGAGGGGCGAGAAGGTCCGCCGCGTCAGGCCGCACCGTCGTCCAATCGTCCAGCACATAGCCGCCGGTGTCGCCGGAATTGGGGTTCCAGGACCACCACGCGAAGCTGGGTCCGAAGGCTCCGTCGGCCAGGTCGTTCGTCCCGTCCCCGTCGAAGTCGCCGGAGAGGTACGTCGTGATGGCGTCGGCCCAGACCAGGTCCAGAGGGTTCTGCAGGCGCGAGCCGAACTCGCCCAGCAGGACCGGGGCGATCCCGTCTTCGAAGATGAAGCCCCAGTTTTCGCGGAACACCTCGTAGAGGTCCGAGCCGTCGGTGAACCAGGGTTGCTGGAAGACCGAGGCGGGGTAGTCGTGCGGCGAGTAGACCAGCTTGTCGTCGACGCTCAGCACCACCGGGCGGTCGCGCACGCCCTGCAGCTGCCCGCCCCACCAGTAGCTGTCGCCTTGATAGGAGCCTATGCCTTCGACCAGGATCAGCCAGTCGGGCGCGATGTCGAGCACCGCGTCGCCGGCCATCTCGGCCGCCGCGGCCCAATCGTCGCGCTGGCCGGTGCCCCAGGTTCCCAGATGCGGCTCGTTCAGCAGATCCGCGGCGATGACCGCGTTCGAGTCGCCATAGCGCTCTGCGAGGAGGCGCCAGGCGTCGACCCAGTCGCCTTCGTCGTAGGCGCCGGCGTACCAGATGCCCTCCGCCCCGTCGCCCTGGGTGACGCGGTGGGCGTCGAGGATGATCTTGAGACCGATCTGCTCCGCATAGGCGATGATGCGGTCGAAGATCTCGAGCGTGGTGAGCCCGGCCAGGCTCGGGTCGCCGGCCACGCTGGTCGCGGGGAGATCTTCGAGGATGTTCTGGACCGAAAAGGGCAGGCGGATGGCGTTGAAGCCCTCGGCCGCCATCTGGTCCATCATCTCCGTCATCGGGCGCGCCCAAAGTCCGTGGGGCGCGCGCACGGCGTTTTCGGCGCCGAACCAGTTGACCGCGCGGATCTGCACTGGGAGGCCTTGCGCGTCGACGATCTGGGCGCCCGCGGTCGAGAGCGGACCGTCCGGCAGCAGTCCTCCGCCGGCCGAAGGCGGGGCGGGGGCGGGATCCGGGTCGGGGGTGGGGTCGGGGGTCGGGTCGGGGAGGGGGTCGGGGTCTGGGGCGACGTCCCCGTCGGAGAGGGTTCC
>JBCCPD010000250.1:0-5881 GCA_039025075.1 Pseudomonadota bacterium
GTAGCGCTCCGGCGCGTCGGACCAGCGGCAGCCGCTGATCAGAACGTGGACGATGCCCGAGATCACCCGGCGGTCATCGACGCGAGGCATGCCGCGGGTGTCGGTCGGAAGATGCGGCTCGATCCGCGCGAACTGCTCGTCCCTCAGCCAGAACTCGCTTGCCATTCCATCTCTCCTGCTGGGCAGGACGATGGAATCATGAAACCCACCCGCGCGGAACCCTGTTAATGGGTCTTGGCCCTAGGCCTTTCGGCGTCTGAGCAGCGTCCAGGCGCGCTTTTCCGCGAGGGTCTTGGCGGCGGCGGCCAGCGACAGGGCGCAGAGGGCGGCCTTGGACCACGTTCCCATGGTTCCCTCGATCAGGAGCGCGTGGACGACGGTGGTCGGGACCGCGACGGCGACGAGGGCGCTGTGGCCGAGGCGCCAGGCGCGGGGGCCGAGGCGCCGGCGGAGGACGGCCAGGAGGGCGGCGGCGAGGACGGCCCAGAGGGCGACGACGCCCCAGGCGGAGAAGGGCGTGGGCGAGGTGAAGGTCAGCGCGTCGATGACGTCGGGGGGCGACGTGATCCAGAGGCCGATGACGTGGACGAGGACGGCTGCGACCAGGGCCGCGCCGCCGAGGCGGTGCCAGAGGCGGGCGCGGCGGGGGGCGAGGCCGGGCAAGACCCCTCCGGCCAGAAGCAGCGGCTGGATCAGCAGGAGGGCCAGCGCCAGGGCGCCGGCGAAGCCCGCGGCGATGTAGATCGGCTCTCGCCACGCCAGCTGGGGGCTGGCTGCGGCGATGGCGAGCGGGACGCCTGCGGCGAGCGCGAGGGCCGTCCAGGCGGCGAGGGCGCGCAGGCGGGGCATGGGCCGGATCGGGGCCTGCGGTCCGGCGCGGCTCAGGCCGGCTTGAGGACGAAGTCCGCGTGCAGGGTGGCGTCGCGCGAACTGGGCATGATGGGGCGCAGGAAGACGGTCTCGAACCCGCCCTGGGGGTCGTGGTCGGCGTCGTAGGCGAGGTGGCCGTGGGGCTGGCCGAAGGCGGGGACGATCTGCGGCATCTCCAGCTCGAAGCGGCCGTCGGCGTCGGTGAGGGTGGCGCCGTGGCTTTCGGGGTCGCGCTCGTGGCCTTCGGTGGTGTGGGCCCAGATCTGGATGCGGCGGCCCGGCAGCGGCGCGCCGTCGCCGGCGCGGCGGACGGTGCCGGTCATCAGAAAGCCGCCGCCGCCGATGCGCTGAACGAGGGGGGCGCCGGGGCGGTAGTTGTTGGCGCCGCCGCGCATGGTCGGGGTGGGGGCGAGGGCGTGCGCCGGGGTGATCAGGCCGGTGGTAGAGAGGGCGGCGGCGCCGGCGACGAGGGCGCGGCGGGTGAGGAGGCGGGGCATGGCGGGATTTCCTGTGGGCGGCGAGGAGCGGGTCTGCGGGGGACGCGATGCGCGATCAGATATGGGGCCGCCCGGGCGGGAGAACCGGGCGCACGGTTTCGTGATCGGGTCGGGCGGCGGCGGAAGCGCGGACGTTGACGGTGATTGGCAAAATTTGCCATGTTCGCGGCCAACGAAGGAGGCACCGATGGCGACCATGAACGTATCCCTGCCCGACCAGATGAAGGAGTGGGTGGAAGCTCAGGCCCGCGGCGGACGCTATGCGAACGCGAGCGACTATGTGCGGGACCTGATCCGTCGGGATCAGGAGGCCGCGATGGACGACGCGCGTTGGTGGGAGGACGAGGTGGGCAAGGTCTATGACCGCCTGAAGGCCAACCCGGCGGAGGCCATCCCCGCCGAGTTGGTCTTCGCGAGGTTGCGCGCCAGGCACGCCAAGATCGTCGCGGACGACGAGTGAGGCGCCGGAGGGTCGTCTTCTCCTCCGAAGCGGAAGCGGATCTGACAGGCCTCTTCGAATGGATCGCAACGGCGTCGGCCTCGCCAACGACGGCGCTGAGATACGTCGAGCGATTGGAAGCCTTCTGCGCGCGATTGGAAGTCGGCTCCGAACGAGGGCTGCGGCGAGACGACGTTCGCCTCGGTCTTCGCGTCGTGGGGTTCGAGAGGCGGACCAACGTCGTCTTCATCGTGGAAGCGGACAGCGTTCTGATCCTGAGGATCGTTCATGGCGGGCGGAACTGGGAGGCGCTGTTCGATGCGTAGGCCTGGCCTCTACCCCGCCACGGCCGCGTGCAGCAGGGTCTGGAAGTCGGTGGAGGCGCCGGGGCGGTCGAGGCTTTGGGACATGAAGACCGCGTAGAGGCCGCCGGCGGGGTCGACGGTGAACCAGGTGTCCGCGGCGCCCGACCAGCCGAAGGCGCCTGGCGAGCCGAGGAGCCGGCGGCCGCGGGCGCCGAGGTCCGTGGAGAACCCCAGGCCGAAGCCGAAGCCGCCGAGGCCGACCGCCTCGACGTCGAAGGGGAGGCGGATGGAGAGGGGGAGATGCGCGTCGGGAACGCGGTTGGCGCTCATCATCGCCAGGGTGCGGGGGGCGACGAGGCCGTCCTCGGCGCCCTGGGCCGTGCGCAGGAGGGAGCGGGCGATGGCGGCGTAGTCGTCCAGGGTGGAGACGAGGCCGTGGCCGCCTCGGCCGAAGAACGGGTCGTCCACGCGGTGCTCGTTCCCGAACTCGATGAGGCCGCGGCGGGGCCAGTCGGGAGGCTGGGGGGTGCCGCGCATCTCCACCACGCGAGGCTTCTCCGAGGCAGGGATGTGGAAGGCGGTTTCGGAGAGGCCCAAGGGGTCGAAGATCCGGGCCTTGAGGATGTCGCCGATGGAAGCCTGCTCGATCTCCTCCAGCAACGCGGCGAGGACGTCGGTGGCGATGGAGTATTTCCAGGCCTCGCCCGGGTGGAAGGCGAGGGGTTGGGCGGCGGCGTGGCGGACGGCGTCGCGCAGGGGCTGGGCGTCGTCGGCGAGGACGCCGGCCTCGATGTAGCGGCGGGCGACGGCGTCGCCGAGGAAAGGATACGACAAGCCGGACATGTGGCTCAGGAGGTGGTCGAGCGCGATGGGCTCTCGCGCCGGGGTCAGGGCGCCGTCGGGGGCGAGGACCTGGGGCGCGTCGAACTCGGGCAGCCAGCGGCGGATGCGGTTGTGCAGGTGGATCTGGCAGTCCTCGACCAGCTGCATGGCGGCGAGCGACACCAGGGGCTTGGTCATGGAGAAGATGCGCCACAGGGGCGTTTCGGCGAGGGCGCCGACGCGGCCGGAATGGACCTCTCCCTCAGCGCCGCCGATGGTCCAGGCGATGCCGGCGTAGCGGCCCTCGTTCACCCAATGGCTCATGCGCGGGGCGATGCGATCGAGCCGAGCGGTGGAGAATTTGGGCGTCATGGCGGGTCCCTCCCTTAGTGTTTCGGGCGAGGGTGGGGCCTGGCGCGCGCGGCGGCAAGCGCGGGTTTCCAAGCGGGCGGCGAGGGTGCAGGCTCCGCCGGAAAAGCACGGGAGGAGACGGGCATGAGCCGGGAGTTGGCGGGCAAGGCGGCGATCGTGACGGGCGCGTCGCGCGGGATCGGCGCGGCGACGGCGCGGGAGCTGGCGCGGCGCGGGGCCTCGGTGCTGCTGACGGCGCGGTCGCGAGGCGACATCGACGCGGTGGCGACGGAGATCGCCGGCCTGGGCGGCAAGGCCGAGGCGATGGTCTGCGACGTGGCGGATTTCGGCCAGGTGCAGGCGGCGGCGACGCATGCGTTGGCGGCGTTCGGGCGGCTCGACGTGCTGGTCAACAATGCCGGGGCGATCGAGCCCATCGCGGCGCTGGCGGAGGCGGAGGTCGCGGCCTGGGGCGCCTCCATCGACGTGAACCTCAAGGGCGTCTTTCATGGGCTGCGGGCGGCGCTGCCGGTGATGATCGGGGCCGGCTCGGGCGTGGTGGTCAATGTCAGCTCGGGCGCCGCGACAGGGCCGATGGAAGGGTGGAGCGCCTATTGCGCCGGCAAGGCCGGGGCGCTGATGCTGACCCGCGCGGCCCATAAGGAGGCGGGGCCGAAGGGCGTCAGGGTGATCGGTCTGAGCCCCGGCACGGTGGCCACGCAGATGCAGCGGACGATCAAGGCCAGCGGAGTGAACCCGGTCTCCGCCCTCGCGTGGGAGGACCATATCTCCCCCGAGGACGCGGCGGCGGCGGTGGCCTGGCTGTGCACCCCGGACGCGGCGGAGTTCGACGGGACGGACGTGTCGCTCAGAGCGCCGGAGATCCGGGCGCGGGCGGGGCTGGCCCCGGCTTGAGGGCCGCGGGATGGGAAGAGGATCGTGAGCCGGGGCGGAATACCGCTCCAGGACGTTTCGGCGGCGCTTGCGGCGCGTCTGCAGGCGGCCGCGGACGCTTTGGGCGGGTTGGAGGGCGCGCCGCCGCTGGGCGCGGCGCTGATGGCCTTGGCCGCGGGGGCGAGCTTCGGATCGGCCGTCGCGGTGCAGCGCCTGGGCCTGAACCACATGGACGGGCGGCGGGGGGCGCTGGTGGGGATCGGCGCCTCGGTCGCGGTGTTCGCGGCGCCGGCGCCGTTCTTCTTCGAGGCCGAATGGATCGGCACGCGGGCGTTCTGGCTGTTCGCGCTGTGCGGGCTGTTCATGCCGGCGCTGTCGACGATGCTGGCGCTGCGGTCGGTGGGGCTTCTGGGGCCGGGGCTGGCGGCGGCGACCGGGTCCTTCGGGCCGTTTTTCGCGCTGACGCTGGCGGCGGTGTTCCTGGGCGAGCGGTTCGGGGCGAAGGAGGCGGCGGGGCTGGCGTTGATGATGACGGGCCTGGCGCTGTCGGCCGGCCTCAAAGGGCCAGGCGGCGGCGCGCGGTCCTGGCCGCTTTGGGCGCTGGGCTTCGGGCTGGCGGCGGCGTTTCTGCGGGGCGCATTTCAGCCGATCGCGCGGGTCGGGCTGCAGGACATTCCCAGTCCGATGTTCGCGGCGCTGGTGATGTCGGCGGTGTCGACCGTGCTGCTGACCGGGGTGCATGCCGCTTCGGCGGAGCGGGGGCGGCCGTGGCCCCGGGCCGGGGTCGGCTGGTTCGCGCTGGCGGGGAGCCTCAACGGCTTCGGGATCGCGTTTCTGAACGGCGCCTTGGGGGCGGGGGAGGTGGTGGTGGCGGCGCCCTTGGCCTCGACCACGCCGCTTTGGGCGCTGCTGTTCGCGGCGGTGGTGTTCCGGGTGGAACGGATCAGCGGGCGGCACCTGCTGGTGGCGCTGTTCGTGGTCTCCGGCGCCGCGATGATCGTCTGGAACCCCTGAGCGGGGCGGCCGCCGCGCCGATGCGAGGCCCCTGCCCCGCACCCGACGCCCTCAGAAGGCGGCGGCGAGGGGGTGGTGGCCGGCGGGCAGGAAGGAGGGCGGCGGCGGGGCCGCGCCCTCGCCCACAGCGAAGCCGGCGTAGCTTTCTGCCGCGGCGGCCTCGCAGATGGCGCGGTAGCGGGTCATGCCGCCGGCATAGGGCATGAAGACCCGCGGCTTGCCGGGGACGTTGGCGCCCAGATACCAGGAATGGGGGACGCGCGGCAGAAGAGTGGCGGCGCCGGCCTCCTGCACATGGGCGCCCCAGGCGGCGGCGGCTTCGGGGGAGGCCTCGATCCGGGTCTCGCCCTTGGCCTCGAGCGAGGCGAGGGCGTCGGCGATCCACTCGGCGTGCTGCTCGATGGCTACGGGCATGTTGGTGAGGACCGACGGGGAGCCCGGGCCGGTGATGGTCAGAAGGTTGGGAAAGCCGGGGATCTGCAGGCCCAGATAGGTGCTGGGACCTTCGGCCCACGCGTCTTTCAGGGCGCGGCCGCCCGCCTCGATGCCTAGCGACAGGAGCGGGCCGGTCATGGCGTCGAAGCCGGTGGCGAAGACCAAAACGTCGAGCTCATGAAGGCCGCCGGAGGTGACGACGCCCTCGGGCGCGATCCGCTCGATGGGTGTGTCGCGCAGGTTCACCAGGGTCA
>JBCCPD010000251.1:0-5765 GCA_039025075.1 Pseudomonadota bacterium
CGATAGTCATCAAGAAAAGCAGGCTCGGCGTCCATCCTCGTTTCGCGCGCCGACCCGGCGGCCTCGCATCGCCGGCGCGAGACGGTCCAAGGTCCTCAGGTCGCGCTGAGACCGGACCGAGGTCGGATCGCGCCGCGGACGCGTTTCAAGCCTGAGAGTGCGTCGCGAAGCTGCGGCAGACGAAGGCGCTGCTGGGCCAGGGGATGACCGCAGCGGAGGTGATCGGCTAGATCGGCGTCGCTTGGGCGACGCGCTGCAGAGGGCGTCTCGCGCAAGGCCGCATGACGTCGGACCGGCGCAAACGGCGGGAAGAACCTGAAAAGGATGCCCGGCGACCTTTCTCCGCCCTCAGCCCGACCGGCGCCGCGCCCGAGACCGCTTTCGCCGTCCTCGAACCTCCTTGCCCGAAGGTTTCGTGCGCCGTTTCACGTTGCCCGAAACTGCAAGCGCGTCCCCGTGCCTCAAACGAAAAAGAAATCCGTTCGGTCGAATTCGCCGACTTCGACGCTTTCGACTCTGAAGTCGCCGGAGCCGGTTTTGATCAAGACGTCGTCGCCGCGTCTTTCGAACTCCAGATCACCGAAGCGGGTCGCGCCGCGCGCGATTTCGAACACGTCCTTGCCGTCGCGCCAGTCCTTCACGAGGTCGACGCCCGAGGACTGAACGAACACGTCGCGGCCCGCGCCTCCCGACAGGGCGTCGCCGCCGCGGCCGCCGTCGAGACGGTCGCGTCCCTGGTTTCCGACCAGTTCGTCGCCGCCGCGCCGCCCGAGCAGGCGATCGGCTCCGCCGCCTCCGATCAGGAGGTCGCGGCCGGCGCCGCCGTTCGCCACGTCGTCGCCCCGCGCGCCGTCGAGCGTGTCATGGCCTCCGCGCCCGCGCAGGGCGTTTTCCTCCGCGTTTCCGGACAAGACGTTGTCGGAGCGGTTCCCGACGATTTCGCCGCCGCCGCCCGCGTCGTCGAGCATCGCGTGCTCGACGCTGGCTCCCAACTGGTAGCGGATCGTCTGCATGACCATCACGATGTCGAAATCATCCGGATCGCCGCGGTCGTCCACCACGTCGTCCGCATGGTCCACGTAGTAGACGTCGTCGCCCGGACCGCCGGACATCACGTCCGCGCCGCGGCCGCCGTCCAGCATGTCGTCGCCGTCGCCTCCCCACAGGCGATCGGCTCCGAACTGCCCGAAGAGCGAGTCGTCGCCGGCCCCTCCGGACAGGACGTCATCGTCGACGCCGCCGTGAAGCTGGTCGTCGCCCGCTTCGCCCAGCAGACGATCGTCGTCCTCCTGGCCGTAGAGACGGTCGTCGCCGCGCCCGCCCCGCAGTTCGTCGCGCTCGCCGCGGCCATAGATGCGGTCGTCGGCGTTGCCGCCGCGAAGCGTTTCAGAAGCGTCCGAACCGAAGATGCGCTGCGGCGCATCCTCATCGTCCCCGCTTTCGACCGGCGCGGTGATCGCGGCCGCGTCGTCCGGGTCGTCGGACCCGAGTTCGGAGGGCGGCGCGTCGGCGCGGTCGCCGTCGCCCTCGACGTGGTCCACGCCGTCGACCTCCAGCGTCGGATCGACGCTCGAGCTGTCGTCCGTCAAGGGCGGGCTCTGGCGGTCTGGCCGCGCCTCCGTCTCGCCGGAGGACCACGCGTCCAGCGTCGCATCGGCGTCCGGCGGATCGGCGGTCGCGACGTCGCCCGAGGCCTCCCCATCCTCGCCGGTTTCGACGTCGTCGCCGAGGACCGTCGCCCCCGGCGCGTCCGGCAGGTCGCCCACCTCCACCGTCACCGTGCCTTCGGCGGAGAGGTCGCCGTCGCCGACCCGGACGATCAGCTCGAACCTCTGACGCGTCTCGAAGTCGAGATCGTCCTCGTCGTTCACCGTGATCAGACCGGTCGCCGCGTCGATCGCGAAGGAGGACGACCCGTCGCCATCGACGTCCACGTCGCCGCCGACGATGGCGAAGATGAGCGGATCGTCTTCGGGATCCGTGGCGGAAGGCGTGCCGACGACGGCTCCGGCGGCGCTGTTCTCGTCGATCGTCAGGACCGGGGATTGGACGACCGGGGCGTCGTTCGCGCCGCCGACGGCGACGGATACCTCCGCCGCGTCGCTCGCGAAGCCGTCGAAGACCTCGTAGCCGAAGACGTCCAAGACCTCGGCTCCGGCCCCCAAGGCCTCGAAGGCGCCGTTGGGGTCGTAGACCAGCCGTCCGTCCGGCTGCAGCGTCACGAGCGCGCCGGAGGCGAGCGCGACGGGCTCGCCGGGAACGATCTCCTGTCCGTCGACCGTCACGATGGAGAGCGGGTCGCGCGCCGGCGACCCGTCCCCCGCCGCCGCGTCGTTCGCCAGCACGTCGATGATCGCGGGCGCATCCTCGCTCGTCGCGACCGCATCGTCGGCGGCCTCGGGCGCGTCTTCGGAGAACCCGAGCGAGAGCGCGACGTTGCCCTGCGCGCGGCTGGTCTGAGAGAAGATCTCACCGCCCGGCCCCAGCGCGTCCAGCACGATGCCGATGGCGACTTCGTCGACCCCGGCCTTGATCGCGTCGTTGAGGAAGGCGACGCCGTCGGCGAGCAGTTCCGCATCGAAGCTCGCGATGCGCGCCGGATAGGCGACGTCGTAGCCGCCGCGATCCCGGACGTCCGGCTCATAAGCGATGTCCGCCCGAGCGATCTCGGCGCCGGTCGTCAAGGCTGCGGCCACGTCGGGCTGGTTCCCGCCTGCGCGCAGCAGAGAGACGTCGCCGTCGAACGCCCGGAAGGAGACGGACTGGACGTAGGCCTCCTCGACGCCCGATGCGAAGGACCCGATATCCTTGAAGAAATCGATCGATCCCGACTCGATCGGGTCCGACAGGTCCTCGAGGGAAAAGACGATGAAACCGGTGTTTCGGCCGCCCGAGTAGAAGTTCTCGTTGTCGGGGGAATGGTCGACGGACCCATCGACGTCGAGCCGGTAGGACCCGCTGTCGATGGCCTCCACGTCGACCGGAAGCGGTGGCTGATCGCCCAAGTCTTCGAAGATGTAGGCGGCCCCGACCTGATCCAGCCCATCTTCGTCGCGGGCCCGCCATGCGCTGATGAGCGCGCGATCCGTGGAGAGCGACACGAAAGACCAGAACCGTTCCTGGGCGGCCGGGGGGTCGTTGGCAAGCGTCGTGACCAAGGCGCCCGTGGCGACGTCGAAGACATGCGATGCGCCGCCTGCGACTTCCCGCGTAGAGTCTCCGCCATCGGCGATCAACGCCCGGTCGCCGAAAAGATCGACGTCGGCGCCGAACGAAACCGAAGACGACCCGTTCGGCTGCGGATCGTGAAAGGTCTCCAGCAAGGAACCGTCGCGCCAATCGAAGAGATACGCGGCGCCGGCGTCTTCGGCGGCGACGTCGTCGCGAGTGTCGCCGATCAGCACGTAGTCGCCATGAACGGCGATCGACCAGCCGAAAAGGTCCCCCTCGGCGGGGGTCGGGTTCGGGATCGTCCGCACGAGCGAGCCGTCGACGGCGCTGAAGACGTGGACGGCGCCGGCCGCGTGGCCGTCGACCTCGTAGTCCGTCTCGGCGACGAACACGTGATCGCCGAGGATCGCGACTTCGCCGCCGAACTGATCGCCGCCGGCTGAGGACGGACTGGACAGCACGTGGAGCAGAGAGCCGTCGGTCGCATCGAAGACGTAGGCCGCGCCCGGGTCGTCTTCCGGCAGGTAGTCTCGATAGACGCCCACGACGGCGCGATCGCCCGACAGGGCGACAGCGGTCCCGAAGGCCAAAGGCGGGCCAGGAGGCAGGAGCGTCTGCAGCAAAGTTCCGTCGGAGGCGTCGAACAGATACGCGGCGCCGAAGTTGCCGCCCGCGGTGTCGTCGCCCGGGACCCCGATCAGCGCCCTGCCGCCATCGAGCGCGACGCTCGCGCCGAAGCGGTCGATGGAGCCTGGCGTAGGATTGAGGAAGGTCTGCCGCAAAGACCCATCGGCGGCGTCGAAAAGGTACGCCGCGCCGCTGTTGCCGGCCCCGGCATCGTCCAGAGGGTCCGCGACGAGCGCAAGGTCGCCGTCGAGATCGATGGCCAGGCCGAAAACGTCATCGTCCTCGGGCGTGGGATTGCTCAGCTTCAGCGACATCAACACGCCTGCACATTCAATGGATCTATGATGTTGAATATACTTGGTTCGTACGAGGCTGAAACAGCCAGTGCGCTTTCGGCAATCGGCGCGTGAAGACTTGGCTGGCGCGAACGTCGTCCCGACCCAACGCGCGTCTGCGCCCGTCCCCAGCTAAGTAGTGACGTTTCCGGCGGCGGCCCCGTACGGCTTCGGTCGGCAAGCGGTTGTTTCGGAACGGCGATGACAAACTGCTGAAGCGGTGAACCTTATTGGGCTCGATAGGCCGGCCGCGAAGTCCGCTTTGAAACCTGGCCGCTCCCCAGCGATACGCGTGAAGCTCGCGGTCGGGCGAAGCGGCGCCTGCGTCGGGCGGGCGTTGGACCAAGCGGAGGCCTGAAAAGCCAGGCCGGCCGGGTCTCTGATGTCGTGGCGCCGGTCGAGGGGCTCGAACCCCCGACCCCCTGATTACAAATCAGAACGCGACTGATTCTCAAGGCATTGAATTCGCTCGGTCGTCCGTCTCGGGGTCCAAGAACACCAGCAAAACCAAAGGTTATTGCTTGACGGCGCAAGTCGTGCATCGCCATGTTTAGACATCTAGCGCGCAGACACGTGCGGACACAAGGCGGACATGAGGGCGGACATGGCGGAGCGCATCACTGACCGGCTGGTGAAGGGCCTGACGGCCCCGCCGAAGGGCAACAAGGTTTACCTCGACGACGAGGTGCGCGGGTTCGGCGTGAGGATCACCGCCAAGGGAGCCCGCTCGTTCATCCTCGCGTATCGCTTCGACGACCCCGCCGTGCAGAGGCGTTCCAACGAGTACCGCGCGACGATCGGGACCTATCCAACTTGGAGCGTCGCCGCGGCGCGGGACGAGGCGAAGCGCTGGCGCCAGAAGATCGACCGAGGCGAGACCCATCCGCTGGCGGAGCGGCGAGAGGCCAAGGCGCTCGTGAGGCAGGCACGCCAGGCGGAGACATACCGTGACGCCGTCGCCGACTACATTCAGCGCGAGCAGCTCGGTCGCCGAAACAACTCAACGGCGGGCGAGGTCGAACGCGTGCTCCTCAAGGAAGGGGCGCCGTGGCTTGATCTGCCGGTTGCGTCGATCGCAGCGACCGACATCCGCAGGCTGCTGGAGGATATCCGGGACGGCAACGCTGCGGTGAAGGCGCGCCCCTACCTGGCGAACCGGACGCACGCCTACCTTTCGAGTTTTTTCCGCTGGTGCGCGGAACCTGGGATCGAGAAGGTTCCCGTGTCGCCGATGCTGGGCCTCCGCCGCCCTTGGGAGGGCGAGGAGGCGCGTGAGCGGTTCTACACTGACGATGAGATCAAGCTGATCTGGGCGGCGGCGGATGCCGCGGGCTCGGTCGGAGGTGCTTTCGTCAAGCTGCTCCTTCTGACCGGCAAGCGGAAGGGCGCGCTCTCCGCCATGCGCTGGGGTGAGCTCGGTGAAGACGGGGTTTGGACGCCGCCGGCAGATTCGCGGCGACGGAAGCGGAACAAGCGCGTCCACGCGGTGCCGTTGCCGCCGCTCGCGTTGCGGATTCTGAGTCCTCTCAAACCGTCGCGGCGCCGCGCGGACGCCGAGGACTTCGTCTTCCCTGGTCGCGTCCGGGGGACACATCTCTACGCGGGCCAGCCGCTGCAGAAGAAGATCATCGA
>JBCCPD010000252.1:0-5703 GCA_039025075.1 Pseudomonadota bacterium
AGTCGTCCTCGCCCCCCGCCTCCAGCAGCAGAACCCGGGTCCGCGGGTCCGCGCTCAGCCGGTTGGCGAGCACGCAGCCCGCGCTCCCCGCGCCCACGATCACGTAATCGAAGCGCTCGCCCATGCCGGTCCTCCCCGGGTTTCCGCCGGGTCCGCGCCCGATCTCTTCCGCCAGCCTAGACCCGCGCCGATGCCGCGTGCACCCCCGACCCGCGCCTCGGCGTCAGGCGGGGCGGAGCGGGCCCGCCGCGACCCTCCGCGAAGAGCCGGACCGCGAACCACCCCTTCCCGTTGATCCGGGAGGACGGCCGCCGCATCGGCGCCGCCTCCGACGAGCCCGCGGCCGAGGCGCCATGATCCGCCGTCGCCCAAGCGCGGCGGCGCCGGTCGGAGACCTCGCCCTCGATCTCCGCGCGCGCGCTCCCGCCCGTCGCCTGCGCGGCGAAGCCGCTTGCCTCCCGTTGGGCCGAGCGCGGCGCGGCCGGGGCCTGCGGCCCGTGCCCGCGCCGCGAGGCGCCCGGAGCGGCAAGCGTCGGCGTGGCTTGCAGGAAGATCGCTGTGTGCTGGGGAAGAGCCGCAGGGGCTCTTGCTCAAGCGTGCGCCGAGTCGCCCTCCGGCGTTCAACGCCAAGTCTTGCGGCGCCTCAAGGCCAAGCCGGCCCAAAGAGGGCCGGTCGCTCCGCTGCGCTGCGCGAGCCTTGACCCGCGGGACGACTCGGCTCGCGCGACGCCCTGAACCATGCGAGGCGCAGGACGGGTTTCAACCCGCCGCGCCCCGCGCCCGACGCTTGCCCGACGCTTGCCCGACAGGCGCCCGACACTCGCCCGACACCGGCCCGACCGGCGTCCCGACGCCATCCCGACCGCCGCCCGACGCTTGCCCGACGCTGGCCCGACCGGAACCCGACGCTTGCCCGACGCCTCCGCCGCCCCTCAAGCCGAGAACCGAGCGAGCGCCGCCTCGTTCACCCGAATGCCCAGCCCGGGCCCCTCCGGCGCCGCCAAGGTCCCGTCGACCAGCTCGAACGGCGTCTCCAGCAGATCGTCCCGCAGCGGGTTGCGCGTCCGATCGTACTCGATGGCCGGCGCGTTGATCATCGGCTCCGGGTTCGCCGTGAACGGCGTCGCCGGCACGGTCGAGACCGCATGCAGCCCCGCCGCCAGCGCCACGCCGGAGCCCCAGACATGGGGCATGATCAACACGTTGTGCGCCGCCCCCAGCGCGACGATCTCCCGAAACGCCGTGAATCCGCCGCAGGCCCCCAGATCCGGCTGAGCGATGTCCACGCAGCCTCCGCCGATCAGCTCTCGAAACCCGTGGCGGGTGAAATCGCACTCCCCGCCCGCCACCGGCACGCCGCCCTCGCGCCTGACCTTCCGATATCCATCCCGATCCTCAGGCGGCACAGGCTCCTCGAAAAACAGCATCCCCAGGTCCCGCATCGCCCGAGCCACCCCCACCGCCGTCGCCGCCGAGTAGGCATGGTTGGCGTCCGTCGCCAACCCGATCTCCGGCCCCAGAGCCTCCCGAATTATCTCAAGCCGTTCAATGTCCTGCGCCGGCCTCAACAACCCGATTTTGGTCTTGGCGAACCGAAACCCGGCCTCCCGATGCGCCGCCGCCTCCTCCCGATGCGCCGCCAGCATCCCCTCCCGATCCCGAAAATCATCCGGGTAGTAGAACCCCGTCGCATAGGCCGCGACCCGCTCTCGAAACCGACCCCCCAGCAGCTTCCACACGGGCAGTCCCGCCGCCTGACCCGCCAGATCCCACAGCGCGACGTCGATCCCCGACAGCGCCTCCACATAGGTCCCGCGCTGTCCGAAATCCCGCGTCTGCGAGTACATTTCCTCCCACAACACAACCGGTTGCGTCGCGTCCCGCCCGATCAGCCTAGGGCCCAGCACCTCCTCCGCCACATAGGCCGGCGGCCCGCTCGGCCCCCATTGGCCGGCCTCGCCCCAGCCGGTGAGCCCCTCCTCCGTGTCCACCCGGATCAAGCAGGACGTCCGCTCCGGAAACCGCTGCTGAGACGACCAGAAGACGGCCCCTCCGATGGGCGCCTTCAGCACATGCGCCGTCACCGACCGGATCCTAAGCATCGCATCCTCCCGTTTTTCCCAACGCTAGCAGCGCCTTGCGCCGCGCGCCACCAAGGCTTGACGCGCCCGCCCCGCTCCGGCCCCATGGCGCGCAAAGGGAGGACGCGACCATGAACATGCACGCTCGGCCCACGCCCGAGGCCGTCTCGACCGTGCTCGAGACCCTCCGACAAGCCTTCGGCGATCGCCTCCAGACCGGCCGAGCCATCCGCGAACAGCACGCCCACTCCGTCACCTGGCGCGCCGCCCAGCTCCCCGACGCCGTCGTTTTTCCCAATAAAACCAGGGAGGTGGCCCAGATCGTCAAGATCTGCGCCGCCCAGGGCGTCCCCGTCATCCCTTTCGGCGCCGGCACCTCCGTCGAAGGTCAGGTCAACGCCCCCTTCGGCGGCGTCGCGGTGTCCTTCCGCGACATGGCCCGGGTCCTCGCCATCCACCCCGAGGATCTCGACTGCGTGGTGCAGCCCGGCATCACCCGCATGCGCCTGAACGAGGAGCTGCGCGCCTCCGGCCTCTTCTTCCCCATCGACCCCGGGGCCGACGCCTCCCTGGGCGGCATGACCGGCACCTCCGCCTCCGGCACCAACGCGGTGCGCTACGGCACAATGAAGGAGGCGGTCCTGGCGCTCGAGGTCGTCATGCCCGACGGCCAGATCATCCGCACCGCCCGCCGTGCGAAAAAGACCTCGGCCGGCTACGACCTCACGCACCTCATCGTCGGCGCCGAGGGCACCCTCGGCCTGGTCACCGAGATCACCCTTCGCCTGCACGGCATCCCCGAGGCAGTCGCCTCCGCCGCCTGCACCTTCCCGAACGTGACCGAGGCCGTGCAGACGGCCATCGAGACCGTCCAATCCGGCGTCCCCGTCGCCCGCATGGAGTTCTTGGACGCCGCCTCCGTCCGCGCGGTCAACGCCTACTCATCGCTCTCCCTCCCCGAGGCCCCCATGCTCCTCCTGGAGTTCCACGGCTCCGACGCCTCGGTGAAGGAGCAGGCCGAAACCGTCGGCGCCCTCGCCGCCGACCACGGCTCCTCCGGCTTCGACTGGACGACGGAGCCTGAGGCGAGATCAAAGCTCTGGCAGGCCCGCCACGACGCCTACTGGGCCGCCGTGCGCGCCCATCCGGGCAAGCAGGGCTACTCGACCGACGTCTGCGTCCCCGTCTCCCGCCTCGCCGAAGCGGTGGACGCCGCCGCCGACGAGGCCGCGTCCCGAGGCCTCGCCGCCCCCATCCTCGGCCATGTGGGCGACGGAAATTTCCATGTGCTCCTCTTCGCCGACCCCGAAAACCCAAGCGAAACCAGCGCGGTCGACGCCTACGCCGCCTGGCTCGTCGACCTCGCCCTGTCGATGGACGGCACCTGCACGGGCGAGCACGGCATCGGCCAAGGCAAGATGGGCGCCCTCGAAAGGGAACTCGGCCCCGCCCTCCCCTACATGGTCGCCGTCAAGCGCGCGCTCGACCCGCAGGGCATCATGAACCCCGGCAAAGTGGTGCGGGACGCCAACGGTCCCGCTTGATCGCCTCGCCGTTTCGACCTACGTGATAGGTCGAAACAACCGGTCGTTTCGACCGGTCGAAACGAAAGCGCCCGCCATGACCCCCATCCAAGCCTCCCAGGCCAAGACCCGCCTTGCCGAACTCCTCCGCAAGGTCGAGCAAGGCGAAAGCTTCGAGATCACCCGCCACGGCCGGGTCGTCGCCTGCATCACCCCGCCCAGGGACGCCGAGGCCGAGGCGCGCCGCGCCGCCGTGGAACGATTCCGCGAGCTGCGCAAGACCTGGCCCAAGATCGACGCGACGAGCGAAGAGATTCTCGAATGGCGGCACGAGGGCCACCGCTATTGACCGCCGATCCTCCGCAGCTCGTCATCGACGCATCGGTCGCTCTGAGCTGGCTGTTGGACGATGAGATCGCCCCAGCCGCCGATGCGGCCTTGAGAGCGCTGAGCGGACGGACAGGTCTGGCGCCGGCTGTCTGGTCTTTCGAAACCCGAAACGCCTTGCTCACCGCCCAGCGCCGCGGTCGTTTGGACCTCGAGGACGTTCGGTCCAAGCTCTCGGCCGCCGAATCTCTGCCGATCGAACTCGACCGGGATCCGAACTTCGACGCGGCCATGCAGCTGGCTGTGCGGTGGCGGCTCAGCATCTACGATGCGTCATATCTGGAACTCGCCCTGCGCCGCGGCGCGCTTCTCGCCACCCTCGACCGAAGCCTCGCCGCCGCCGCGGCCGCGGAGAACGCGCGTTTCGAGGCCTGACCCCGCCCCCGGCCTCCACCAACCTCGACGCGCCCCTTCGCGACTCTCCCCGCTCGTGCTAACCTTACCCTTGGCGAAAGCGCCGAGGAGGAGGATCGCAGAGTGCTCAACGCCGCGCGAAACACGCTCGTCGCCGCCGCAGCCGCCGCCGTGACCTTGGCCGCCGCCGGCGGCGCCTCGGCCCTCACGGTGGAGGTCGACTTCCCGACCGCGTCCTCGACCACGACCGCGTCCGGCGACCGCTTCTACTTCCTCGACTCTCACAGCGTCGAGGAGACCTTCTCGGACACCGGCGTCTTCGGGATCGAGCGCGTGGAGCTCGACCTCGACTTCATCCAGTCCCTCAGCTTCACGCTGAACGAAGCCGAGCTGACCTTCGACGTCCGCTTGAACGGCGAGCTGATCGGCGCGTTCAGCCACAACGGCGCGCTGGGCCCTGGCATCCGCAGCTTCGGCTTCGACGTCGTCGATCCCGACCCGCTGTCCGACGACTACACCCTGTTGCTCGACGTCTCCAACAGTCTGCCCAACGGCAACGGTTCCATCGAGTTCGGCCTGACGAGCAGCGTCGCGCGCTTCATCGGCCAAGACGGCGCCGGAGGCGGGGGCGCAGGCGGAGGCGGCGGCGAGGCCGCCATCCCGCTGCCCGCCGCCGGCTGGCTCCTCCTGTCGGGCCTGGGCGCCGTCGGCCTCGCCGCCCGGCGCCGCAGGGCCGGCTGAGCCGCCCTCACCAGATCGCCGGCTCCGCCGTCGCGCCGCCGAACGCCGTCTCCAGATAGTCGAAGTCGCAGCCCTTGTCCGCCTGCTGGATGTGCCGCGAATAGATCCACCCGTAGCCCCGGGTGAACCGCGGCTCAGGCGCCCGCCACGCCGCCCTCCGCGCCTCCAGCTCCGCCGCGTCCACCCGCATGTTCAGCGACCGCGCCGGCACGTCCACCTCCACGATGTCGCCGGTCTTCAGCAGCGCCAGAGGCCCGCCCACGAACGCCTCCGGCGCCGCATGCAGGATGCAGGCCCCGTAGGACGTCCCCGACATTCGGCAGTCGGAGATGCGGATCATGTCCCGCACCCCTTCGGCCAGCAATTTCCGCGGGATCGGCAGCATCCCCCACTCCGGCATCCCCGGCCCCCCGACCGGCCCGGCATTGCGGAACACCATCACATGGTCGACCGTCACGTCGGCGTGCAGCGCCGGATCGTCCGCCCACTTTTTCATGCTCTCGTAGTCGTCGAACACCACCGCCGGCCCGGCATGGTTCAAGAACCGAGGATCCGCGGCCGAGGGCTTCATCACCGCCCCCCCAGGCGCCAGGTTCCCCTTCAGCACCGCCAGCGCG
>JBCCPD010000253.1:0-5664 GCA_039025075.1 Pseudomonadota bacterium
GGGCCGGGCTTCGGGTCTTTCCACCGCCTTTCGGGGCGGCACGACGCGCACTTAGAGGGCGCCTACTGCATGGGCAACCAGCGGAATCCTCATGTCTGGCATGCACCATATGCATACCGAAATCTCCATGGTTTACAGCAGCTTACCGATGTCGCGATCACGCCTTGCGGCGTCGCTTTCCGGCGCCGAATTGCGCGGCGCCAAGGCGTTCGCGACACTCCGGCGCCGCAACGGGCGCCTCGCGACTCTGGCCAGATGTTCGCATTTCGTGCTATTCGTGTCGCTTAAGCCACGGCGAAGGAAAATCGCCGGGCGCGGGCAGGCCGAAGGCGCCGTGGATCCGATGCGGATCGGAAGGGCCTTGCGAATGGACGGGCGAGGCGAATCATGCGGGTCATCGGTCTCGATCCGGGCTTGAGGCGCACGGGCTGGGGCGTGGTGGAAACCTCCGGCTCGCGGGTCCGCCATGTCGCGGACGGAATATGCTGCTCCCGCGGCGACGACCTGGCCACTCGGCTGCTGAGCCTTCACGGGCAGCTTGGCGACGTGATCGCCGCCTACGAACCGGACCAGGCCGCGGTGGAGCACACCTTCGTCAACAAGGACCCCGCCGGCACGCTCAAGCTCGGCCAGGCGCGGGCCATAGCGCTGCTGGTTCCCGCCCAGCGCGGGCTGCCGGTGGCTGAATACGCGCCCAACGCGGTGAAGAAGGCGGTCGTCGGCGTGGGTCACGCCGACAAGACCCAGGTGGAGCACATGGTGCGCCTCGCGCTGCCGGGCGCCGCGCCCAGCGGCGCCGACGCGGCCGATGCGCTCGCCGTCGCGCTTTGCCACATCTGGCAGGCCCGGGCCGGATCGAAGCTGCAGGCGGCGCTCGCCGCCGCCGAGGGGGCGGGACCGGCGCGGCGACGACGGGCGGACGCGGGATGATCGGCAAGGTCTCCGGCCGGGTCGACTACGTGGCCGAGGATCATGCGCTGATCGAAGCGCAGGGCGTGGGCTACATCGTCTACGCCTCGCCCCGCGCGTTGGCCGCTCTGGCGCCGGGCGAGGCGGCGGCCTTCTATACCGAGCTGGTGGTGCGCGAGGACCTGATGCAGCTCTACGGTTTTCCGACGTTGGCGGAGAAGGAATGGCACCGCCTGCTGACCTCGGTCCAGGGCGTCGGCGCCAAGGTGGCGCTGGCGATCCTCGGCGCGTTGGGGCCGGAGGCGACGAGCCGGGCCATCGCGCTGGGCGACGCCTCGGCCATCCGGCGGGCGCCGGGCGTGGGGCCGAAGCTGGCGCAGCGCATCGCCAACGAGCTGAAGGACAAGGCCCCGGCGGTCATGGCGCTCGGCGCGGGCGGGGCGAAAGCGGCCATGCCCTCGCAAGGCGAGGGCGCGCGGGCGACGCCCGCGCCTGCGGGGTCCCCGCAGATGGCCGCGGCGGCGGGCGCCGCGCCCCCGCCTGAGGGAGGCGCGGACCCGCAGGCCCCCGATCCTCAAGCGCAGGCCGACGCGTTGAGCGCCCTGACCAATCTCGGCTGGTCCGTGTCGGAGGCCGCCTCGGCGGTCGCCGAGGCCGCCGCCGCCGACCCCGGGGCCGATGCCAAGGCCCTGATCCGCGCCGCCCTCAAGGCCCTCGCGCCGGAGCCGCGCTAAGATGTCCGAAAACCCCCTTCTGGACCAGGACGAGCTGGACGAGGACGCCCCCGACCGCGCCCTGCGCCCCCAGACGCTCGACGAGTTCACCGGCCAGGCCGAGGCGCGCGCCAACCTGCGGGTCTTCGTCGAGTCCGCCCGCCGGCGCGGCGAGGCAATGGACCATACGCTGTTCTTCGGCCCTCCCGGGCTCGGCAAGACCACTCTGGCACAAATCGTGGCGCGGGAGCTGGGGGTGAATTTCCGCATGACCTCCGGCCCGGTGCTGGCCAAGGCGGGGGATCTGGCGGCGATCCTGACCAATCTCGACGCCCGCGACGTGCTGTTCATCGATGAAATCCATCGACTGAACCCGGCCGTGGAAGAGGTGCTCTATCCGGCGCTCGAGGACTTCGAGCTCGACCTCGTGATCGGCGACGGGCCGGCGGCGCGGACCGTGCGGATCGACCTGCAGCCCTTCACGCTGATCGGCGCCACCACGCGGCTGGGGCTCTTGACGACGCCCCTCAGGGATCGCTTCGGCATCCCCACGCGGCTGGAGTTCTACACGGTCGAGGAATTGGAGAAGATCGTGACCCGCGGCGCCCGGCTGCTCAACGCGCCGGCGGACCCGGACGGGGCGCATGAGATCGCGCGGCGGGCCCGGGGCACGCCGCGCATCGCTGGGCGGCTGCTGCGCCGGGTGGTGGATTTCGCGGTGGTGGAAGGGGACGGGCGCGTGACGCGGGCGCTCGCCGATCGGGCGCTGACGCGGCTGGGGGTGGACGACCTGGGGCTCGACGCGGGCGACCGGCGGTATCTGGGCCTGATGGCCGAGCACTACGGCGGGGGGCCGGTGGGGATCGAAACGCTCTCGGCGGCGCTGTCGGAGGCGCGGGACGCGCTTGAAGAAGTCACCGAGCCGTTCCTGCTGCAGCAGGGCCTGATCCAGCGCACGCCCCGCGGGCGGCTGCTGGCGCCTCGGGCCTGGCGGCATCTGGGGCTGGACGCGCCCCGGCCTGCAGCCCAGACCACGCTGTTCGACGATCCGGACGAGGCCCAATGACCGACCCCGACCGCGTGGCCGCGCATTTCACCCGGGGCGACGGCGCGTTTCTGTTCGCCCGCTGGGAGCGCCGCCCGGCGCCGGTGATCTTCGGGACCGACGAGGCGGGGACGGAGGTCTTCGGCCAGGCTCTGGCCGACGCCTGCGCCCTGGCGGGGCTGGAGACGGCGGCCGAGGACCCCGAGCTGGGCGCCAACTTCATGGTCTTCTTCTGCACCGAGTGGCCGGAGCTGAAGGCGGTCCCGCACCTCGCCAAGCTGATTCCGGATCTCGAGAAGCTGGTCTCGGTCCTGGCGGGGTCGGGGGCGAACCAGTACCGGATCTTCGGCTTCGACGAGGCCGGGGCGATCCGCATCGCCCTGGTGCTGCTGCGCTACGACGAGGACCTGCGCAAGGTCTCCGCGGCGACCCTGGCGCTGAGCCAGTCGGTGCAGAGCCTGCTGCTGTGGTCCGACCGCGCCTTCGAGGCGGAGAGCCCGCTGGCCTTCACCGACGAGGGGGTGGCTGTAAAACCCTGGCACGCGGCGCTGCTGAAGGCGGCCTACGACCCGGTGCTGCCGGCCCGGTCGGAGGACGCGAGTTTTTCTTTGCGGCTGGCGGCCCGGATGAGGGAGATTGAAGGCGGTTGAGCATGGGTGCTCAAGCTTGAGCAGGGTGTTATGCATCTGTTTTTGTTATTACTATTAGTATTTTGCATGTTTGAGCAAGCGCCTTGTTCGCGTTGGGCGAGGATCTGAGCCATGCCGCGATGGGAATGGGACGAGGACAAGCTTCTGCCAGCGGAGCGGCGGGTGGTGGACGCGCTGCGGAACAGGGACTGGGATGAAAACGGCGAAATCGAAGTTGGCGAAAGTGACTATGGCGGCAAGCTGCCAGAGGCGGGCGACGAGACCCGCCGGCTGACCGCGGAGGTAGTGAAAGCCTTAGCGCTGGGCCGCGCCCTTAACGTGGAGTTGCCCGACACCGGCCTGAACCTGCACGGCGGCTGGATCACGGGGCAACTGTCATTGGAAGGTGCGGCAGCAGCGCGGGACATTGGGCTACTTGACTGCCGCTTTGAACTAGCGCCAATTTTTCGAAGTGCGCGGCTCCAAAGCCTTTTTTTAAATAGATCGGAACTTCCAGGTTTGAGAGCAGACCGCGTTGATACCCGTGGCGGTTTGTTCTTGAACGGCTCCAAAGTGTTTGGGGAGGTTAGGCTGCCTGGGGCTACGATCAAAGGCGACCTCGTCTGCGATGAGGCAGTCTTCGAGACGACGAACGTAGCGAGACAGAGTGTTATATTGAATGCGGATGACCTCAGAGTTCGAGGATCTCTATTCCTGACAAGAGCCAGAATCCGAGGACAAGTTCGTTTCGTTGTAGCAGATATCGGTAGCAATCTATCTTGCGCTGGCACGATCTTTGAGCACCAAAAAGGTAGAGCACTAATACTTGATGGTACTAGAGTCGACGGAGCCTTCTTTTTGCGCGAGGGCGCGCGCATAGTAGGCGCGCTTGATATGAGCGGCGCTCAGCTGGGATCGATCTGCGATGATCCCGCCTGCTGGCCAACTACCGGGAACCTAATGCTGCATCGTTGCCTATACAGTTCCTTCACGGGCGGGCCAGTCGATTCAGAGGCCCGGTTGCGTTGGCTGGCACTGCAGGTTCCAGCCCGTTGGGGCCAGAACTTCTGGCCTCAACCCTACGAACAGTGTGCAAAAGTACTCCATGAAATGGGGCATACCTCCGACGCCCGTGCGGTGCTCATCGAAAAGGAACGGCTGCAACGCGCTGATCGGCGCAAGCGCATGCATCCCGCGCGCCGCGCCGTTCGCTGGACCTTTGACAACCTCATGGGCGCAACCACGCTCTACGGTCGCCAACCGCTACTCGCCTTCGCCTGGCTCTTCGGATTCTGGCTTCTGGGCTTCGGCCTGTTCAACGACGCCGATCGCTTCGACGCGCTGAAATCCAACAACGCCTTCGTGCTGCGCGCCGACGAGTGGACCGAGTGCGCGGCGGACGGACTGCGCCGGGCCGACCATGCCAGCCAGCGCGAATGCTTCGAAGCCCAGCCGGAGGGCAGCTCGTATCCCCACTTCAACGCGCTGATCTACTCCGCCGACACCCTGCTGCCGGTGGTCGACCTTGAGATGCAGGGCTTCTGGATACCCGATGCCGAGGCGCCGTGGCTCCACGCCAAGACCACCCGCACCTACCTCTGGCTCCACATCGCTCTCGGCTGGGCGCTCTCGCTGCTCGCCGTCGCGGGGTTCTCAGGGCTCGTGAAGTCGGACTGAGCTTCCCCCGGGGCCTCCTCCCTGCCATTCTCCACCCAGAAATCGGGGAAAGGGAGGCCCCCATGCACCGCCTGAACGTGCGCGTCTACTATGAGGATGTCGACCTGGCCGGGGTCGTCTACTACGCCAACTACCTGCGGTTCTATGAGCGCGGGCGGACCGAGGCGCTCAGGGCCTTCGGGGTCGATCAGATGAAGATGCGGGACGCCGAAAAACTCGTCTTCGTGGTCACGCGGCTCAATTGCGACTTCCTCGGGCCGGCGCGGTTCAACGACCTGCTGGAGATCCAGACGGAAATCACGGCCGTGCGGAGCGCCTCGCTCGACATCGCCCAGGCGGTGCTCTGCCAGGACGCGGTGCTGAACCGGGCCAAGGTGACGTGCGCGTGCATGGACGTCTCTCAGAGCGCCGGGGGGCGGCCGGCGCGGCTGCCGGAGGAGCTGCGGACGCGGCTCGCCCGGTCGGCGGCGGCCTGAGGGGGCGCGCGAAGACCGCGCCGCGATGGCGCCGCATTTCCGCCGCGGTCCTGTTTCACCGCTCCGATTTGACGTATATTGCGACGAATGGGCCGCGAGGGCGGCCCGGGGCGGCGACCCCGACCGGCACGGCCCCGCGAAAGAGGGCCGAGAGCCGGAGAGGCCGGGGGCCGACAGGCGGAACGCGGGCGGGACGAAGGACGAGCGGCCATGGA
>JBCCPD010000254.1:0-5661 GCA_039025075.1 Pseudomonadota bacterium
GCTCTCCGGCCCGGTTATGCCGTCGGGCAGATCCTCGCTCTCGATCCAAGCCGCGAGGTCCGCCTGCGCCGCCTTGACGAACGGATTGGGCGCATCGCGCGGCAGGCCGCGCGGATGGGGCGCGTGAACCGCATGAAACGCGTGGATCGACGCCGCCGGCGCCAGCCGACGCGCGGCGCGCAGCGCAGCTGCCGAGGCGGGCGACAGATCCACGCCGCACAGCACCTTGGCATAGGGCGCCGCAGCGTCCGACAAGGCCAGCAGGCACGGGCGGAGCGAGGCGCGCACGATCCGCTCCAACGTGCAGCTGCCGATCCAATCGCGCAGGCCGCGGCCGCGATGGGGGCCCACCGTCAGCAGATCGGCGTCGAGGCGCTCGGCCAGCTCCGGCAGGGCCGCGGCCGGGTCGCCGTGCAGCACGTGAACCTCCGCCGCGGCGCCGCCGAGCGCCGCCTCCAGATGCGCCCGGGCGGTCTCGTCCTGCGCCGCCCTGAGCTTCTCGGGCAGCTCGTCGTCGACCACGTTGGTCGCGTGAAGCGCGGCGCCATGGGCGGCCGCGAGCGCGGCGGCGCGGCGCAGCGCGGCGTCCGAGCGGCCGGTAAGGTCCGAGGCGGCGAGCACGGTCTTCATCGGGGCGGACCCTTTGCATCTGAAAAGCCGGGACCGCGCGAGGGGACGGTCCCGCGCGTCGTCGGACGAAACATATTCGCAGACCCGGTTGCGTGTCGAGAGGCCGGCGCCCGCCGGCGTACACCGACCCGCGGCGAAGGGGCGTCGCGAACCGTCGATGCGCCGCTGTCAGGCTGCCGGTCTCAGGGCCTCCGCCTTCGCGCGGCGAGGCGCTGCGCGAAGGCCGAGGCCGGTCAGCGCGTCAGATACTGCGGCTCCCGGCAGGGATTGTAGATCGTACGCCCGGTCCGGTAGTCGACCGACCGGTCCCAGCGGACGTCGCACCAAGCCTGCAGCTCCTCCGGCGAATAGGACGACAGGGCGACGCCCTCGTAGGGCAGCACGTCGCCGGGCAGGTTCATGGCCGCGAAGACCGAGTCGGACCCGTCCAGCTCCAGCTCCGCCGTCGCCGCCAGCGCTTGGAAGCAGTCGTTGAGCGCCGCCGCTTCGCGCAGCGCCTCGTATTGGCCCTTCAGCCGCGCGACCTCTCCGCCATAGTCCGAGCCGGTGGTCAGCAGAAGCGCCGGCGGGACCGCCCAGCCGACCGCGAGGCTTCCGACGTCGCGCCCCGCCGCCACGCTCTGCCGGCCCGCCACGTCCTGAAGGATGCCGCCGACGCGGCGCAGCTCGATGTCCAGCGCCGGGCACTCGTAGCCCAGATAGGAGATCCGGTATTCCGGCGTCGGGGAGACCGCTTGGGGCGCCTGCGCGCAGGCCGCCAAGGCGCCGGCGAGGGTCAGGGCCGCCAAGGCCCGGCGAAGGACGGTCGTCGCTGTCATAGGATCCACCGTGCCGCCCTTTTTGATTATGTCCGCCTCGCCGGGGGGGCGGTGGTCCGGCGCGCGTCCCTGCTGATAGGGGCGAGCATCCGGCATGCGGGGGCGTGCAGGCAAGCGCTAAGTCAGGGCCAGGCGCATATATCTTGTGGATAACTCCAGGCAGCTCTCCAAATGTCGCGGTCCGAGCGGCGCGCGCCGCCCGGACCGGCGGCGCTTCAGACCCGGGTCACTGCGCCGCCACCCGGGGCGCGGCGTGATCGGCCAGAGCTTCGGCCAACGCGTCGAGCAGGGCGTCCACCGCCTCGGGCCGGGCGTTCTCGCCCATCAGGCCGATGCGCCAGACCTTGCCGGCGAGGGGGCCGAGGCCGGCGCCGATTTCGATGCCCCGGCGCTCCAGCAGGTCCCGGCGCAGGGCGGCGTCGTCGACGCCCTGGGGGATGCGCACGGTGTTGAGCATCGGCAGGCGCGCGGCCGGGTCCTCGACCAGGAAGCTCAGGCCCAGACGCTCCATCCCTGCGGCGAGTCGGGCATGGGCGGCGGCGTGGCGGGCCTGCACGGCCGGAAGACCTTCCGAAAGCAGCCGGCCGAGGGCCTCGTGCAGGCCGTAGAGGGCGTTCACCGGGGCGGTGTGGTGGTAGCTGCGCGGCCCCGCGCCGGTCCCGCGCCAGTACCCGAGGACCAGGTTGAGGTCGCAGAACCAGCTTTGAACAGGGGTCGTCCGAGCCTCGATGGCCGCGACGGCGCGCTTGGAAAAGGTGATCGGGGCGAGGCCTGGAGGGCATCCGAGGCATTTTTGGGAGCCGGAATAGACCGCGTCGGCGCCCCAGGCGTCGGTTTCGACCGGCGATCCGGCCAGCGAAGTGACGCAATCCACGATCGAAAGCGCGCCGGACTCCCGCGCCGCGGCGCACAAGGCGGCGGCGTCGGAGCGCACGCCGGTGGAGGTTTCGGCATGCACGAAGGCCAGAACCTTGGGTTTTTCGACCGATTTCAGGGCCTCTCGGACCACGTTTTCATCGATTTGGGCGCCCCATTCGGCCTCGATCACGGTGGTTTTCGCCCCGCAACGCCGCGCGATTTCGGCCATTCGGCCTCCGAAAACGCCGTTCTGGGCGATCACCGCGTGGTCTCCGGGCTCCAAAAGGTTCGCCAAAGCGGCCTCCATGGCCAGCGACGCGGGGGCCGAAAGGGGAAAACAGACCTCGTTTTCGGTGCGCAGGAGGGCGCGAAGGCGCGATTTCACCTCCTCCATCATCTCCGAAAAAGCCGGATCGAGATGCCCGATGGCGGGCTGCGCCTGGGCGGCGAGCACCTCGGGCGAGACGTTGGCGGGCCCGGGGCCCAGCAGAAGTCGGGCGGGAGGGATGAAAGACATGGCGGATCGTCCTTGCGCAGAGCCTGATTTGGGAGGCGCCGAGGCGGCGCCGACGGCAAGGGGGATGGGCGAGCGGGAGCGAACGATCAATGAAGACAGGGCCGCGCGCGCGCCGCGCCTGCGTTTTGCGCGGTCGACCGGGCCCCGATCCGGGCCCCGCGGCGCGCAAAGGCGCCGCCGGTTTCGCTTCGGAAACGGCCTGACGGACCTTTCGGAGTGCCCTCAAGCCACTCGCGGGCCGCCGTTCCGATCCTTCAGTTGCAGGTGACGAGGGCGGCGAGGGCCTCTTTGCAGAGTTGCTCGCGCAGGTCTGGACGCATGGGCTGCCGTCGGAAGGCGCGCAGGACGGCGCTTCAGGACCGGCCGACCTCGACGGCGTCTCAGGGTCTCTGCAGAGCCGGTCGGCCATTGCCGCGTCGCGGGGCTCAGCCGGACGGCGCGCGACCCAGCCAGATGGTGTGGCGCGGGCCGCGCTTGGCGCCTTTGCGGGCGCGCACGGCATGGGTTTCGACGGCGAAGCCGGCGGCGCGCAAACGCGCCTCGAAGGCCCGGTCCGGCGCAGCGGACCAGACGGCGAGCACGCCGCCGGGACGCAGCGCGCGACGCGCCGAAGCGAGGCCTTCGGGCGCGTAGAGCGCGCCGTTCGCGGGGCGGGTCAGGCCGTCGGGACCATTGTCGACGTCCAGCAGGATCGCGTCGTAGGCGCCTGTCGCGGCGTCGATCAGGGCGGCGACGTCGCAGGGGAGGACGTCGGCGCGAGGGTCGTCGAGCGCGCCTTGAAAGACCGGCGCCATCGGGCCGCGGGCCCAGGCGATCAGTTCGGGCACGATCTCGGCCGTCTCGACGCGCAGGTCCGGGCCGCCGCGGGCGAGGGCGGCGCGCAGGGTGAAGCCCATGCCCAGGCCGCCGATGAGGACCCGCAGGGCAGGGCGACCGGCGAGGCGGTCCAGGGCGAGGGTCGCCAGGGCCTCCTCGGAGCCGCCGAGGCGGCTGTTCATCAGCTCGTTGCCGCCGGCGATGCGGATGGAGAACTCGTCGCCGCGGCGCAGCAGGCGCAGGACGTCTCCATCGGGCGCGGCGGCTTCGGCGAGACGGGTCCAGGGCTGCATGGGGAAAGTCCTTGGGCGGGTTCTTCGGGGCGGCGGCGGGCGCAGGGCGGCTTACAGGCCGCGGCGCGGCGGCGCCATCGGGCGCGCGGCGGAGGACCGCGCCTCTCGCCCCGTTTCCGCGTCCGGCCGTCGCCCTAGTTGGCTGTGGACGGGCGCGTCGCCGCGCCCTCCGTCCTCAACGACTTCCGGAGCCCTGCGCCCATGAGACCGTCGACCCTCGCCTTCGCCTCGCGGCCCTCGGCCCGGAGCCTTTCGCGCCGCGGCGGCCCGGCATGAGCGCCGAGGCGCGGTCCGGCGCGCGGGCGGCGGCGGTGCCGTCGAGCCGTCTGGCGCGGCTCGGGCGCCTGGGCGCGATGACGGCGGGCGTGGCCGGGGACATGGCCCTCAACGGCGCGGCGCAGGCGGTAAGGGGCCGTCGGCCGGCCTGGCGCGATCTGCTGATGACGCCGGGCAACATCACCCGCGTCGCCGATCAGCTGGCGCATATGCGCGGCGCGGCCATGAAGGTCGGCCAGCTGCTGTCCATGGACGCCGGCGAGGTGCTGCCGCCTGAGCTGGCTGAGATCATGGGCCGTCTTCGCGCCGACGCGCATTTCATGCCGCCGCGCCAGCTGCGCCAGGTGCTGGATCGGGAGTGGCCGAAGGGCTGGCGCAGCGCCTTCGCCCGGTTCGACCTGACGCCCATGGCCGCCGCGTCCATCGGTCAGGTGCATCGCGCGCGCCTGAAGGACGGACCGGAGCTGGCCGTAAAAATCCAGTATCCGGGCGTGGCGCGCAGCATCGACAGCGACGTGGCCAATGTGGGCGCCTTGGTGAAGATGACCGGGCTGCTGCCCGAGGGGTTCGACCTGACCCCGTACCTCGCCGCCGCCTGCGAGCAGCTGCGCGAGGAAACGGACTATGAGCTGGAGGGCCGCCGCCTGACCGCCTTCCGCGAGCGGCTCGCCGGCGACGACCGGTTCGTTCTGCCCGAGCGGGTGGAGGCTTGGACCACCGAGCGCATCCTCGCCATGACCTATGTGGAGGGCGAGCCGATCGAGGCCGTCGCCGCGCAGCCTCAGGCGGAGCGGGACCGCGTCGCCCATGCGCTGACCGACCTGCTGCTGGCCGAGCTGCTGCGCTTCGGCGTCATGCAGACCGACCCGAATTTCGCCAACTATCGCTACGATCCGGCGACGGGGCGGATCGTGCTGCTGGATTTCGGCGCGACGCGGGAGCTGGACGGCGAGGTCGCGCGGCTCTACCGCGCCTTGCTGACCGCGGGGCGGGCGGGGGACCGCTCCGAACTGGCGCGGCTGGCCGAGCAGATCGGCTTCGTGGACGCGGACACGGCGCCGGCGCATCGAGAGACGGTCTTCGCCATGATCGGCGCGATCTTCGACGATCTGCGCGCCTCTCCGGTGCTGGACTATGCGGCGACCGACCTGCCGGACCGGATGCAGCGGCAGGGCATGGCGCTGGCCGAGACGGGCTTCGTGCCGCCGCCGCTGCCTATCGACGTGCTTTATCTGCAGCGCAAGTTCGGCGGCATGTTCCTGCTGCTGTCGCGCTTGAAGGCTCGCGTGGCGGCGGGCGAGCTGCTGGACATGCATCTGGGGCGCTAAGCAGGCGAGTCCGCAAATTCGCTGAACGAATCGTCATGTACTTGGCGAATCCGCCCCAAACGTCCCGCAAAGTCATACTCGACAGGAAGGTTCGCGCCGTCGAACGGCCATTTTCGAGCCATGAA
>JBCCPD010000255.1:0-5622 GCA_039025075.1 Pseudomonadota bacterium
GCATGTCTTGTGCGGCCTTGCGGTCGCCGTCTCCAACGTGGACGAGGTGGTGGCGACGATCCGCTCCTCCCCCGACCCCGCGACGGCGCGGGAGCGGCTGATGGACCGCGACTGGCCCGCCCAGGACATCGCGCCCTACATCCAGCTGATCGACGATCCGATCTACAAGGTGGCCGAGGACGGCACCTACCGGCTGTCCGAGGCGCAGGCGCGCGCCATCCTCGACCTGCGGCTGCAGCGCCTGACGGCTCTGGGCGTGCGCGAGGTGACGGAGGAGCTGGAGGAGCTCGCCGGCAAGATCGTCGACTACCTCGACATCCTGCGCTCGCGCGAGCGGATCCTGACCATCATCTCGGACGAGATGCGCGAAGTGCGCGAGAAATTCGCCTTGCCGCGGCGCACGGAGATCACCGAATACGCCGGCGATCTCGACGACGAGGACCTGATCGAGCGCGAGGACATGGTCGTGACCGTGACCGCGCAGGGCTACATCAAGCGCACGCCGTTGGTGGAATACCGGGCCCAGGCGCGCGGCGGCAAAGGCCTCTCGGCCATGAACACGAAGGACGAGGACGTGGTGACGTCCCTCTTCGTCGCCAACACCCACACGCCGCTGCTGGTCTTCACCACCGACGGCATGGCCTACAAGATCAAGACCTGGCGGCTGCCGGCCGGGGGCCGCAACTCCCGCGGCCGGCCCATCGTCAACGTGCTGCCCATCGCCGCCGGCGTCTCCGCCGCCGCGATCATGCCGGTGGACCGGGACGAGGCGGATTGGGACGACCTGCAGATCGTCTTCGCCACATCCGGCGGCGACGTGCGACGGAACGCTCTGGGCGACTTCGCCAACGTCATGCGCAACGGCAAGATCGCCATGAAGCTGCCCGAGGGGGTGAGCCTGGTGAACGCGCGCATCTGCGACGAGGACGACGACGTCATGCTGATGACCGCCGGGGGCCGCGCCATGCGCTTCCGGGTCACCGACGTGCGCGTCTTCAAGGGGCGGGAGAGCACGGGCGTGCGAGGCGTGAAGCTGGGCGAGGCGGAGGCAGTGGTCGCCATGGCCGTCCTGCGCCATTTCGAGACCGACACGGCCGAGCGGGCGGCCTACCTAAAGATGCGGCGGGCGGTCAGCGGCGATCTCGATCAGGAGGAGACCGAGATCGACGTCGAGGACGGGGAGGAGGCGGTGGAGGCCGCGACCATCTCCGCCGAGCGCTATGCCGAGATGAGCGCGGCGGAGGAGCTGCTCCTGACCATCACCGCGCGGGGCCTCGGAAAGCTGAGCTCCTCGCACGACTACCCGGTGAGGGGGCGCGGCGGTCAGGGCGTGGCGGCGATGGACAAGGCCATGCGCGGCGGCCCCGTCGTGGCGGCCTTCCCGGTGCAGATGGACGATCAGATCATGCTGGCGACCGATCGCGGCCAGTCGATCCGCTGCCCGGTGGAGGGGATCAGCTTCCGCTCCCGCTCCGCCGGCGGGGTGAAGGTGCTGAACGCCGCCGCGGACGAGCAAGTGGTCAGCGTCGCCTGGATCGCCGAGCGAGGCGAGGACGACGTCGACAGCGCAGACGCCTCCCCCGACGATGGCGCGCCGGAGGCCGGGTCCGACGGCTGAGCCGGAGGACATCGCGCAGACGCTGTCCCGGCGGCTGACCGCGGCGGCGCGAGCGGAAAAACGGCTCGGCTACGGCCCGCTGAGCGCCGAGCTGGGCCTCCCGTCGCCCCGCGTGCAGGCGCTGGCCGCCCTGCTGGAGGCGGGGATGGCGGCGGATGCGGAGGCCGGGCGGCCGTTCCTCGCGGCGGTGATGAGGGCGCGGCTGCGCGCCCTGCCCGCCCGCGGGTTCTTCGAGGCGGCTCGGGCGTTGGGACGCTACGACGGCCCTGACGAAGGGCCCGAGGCCGAGGCCTTTCATGGGGCGGAGCTGGCGCGGCTCCGCGCCGCGCTTTCGGACGCGGAAGGCGCCTGACGGCTTGGCGCGCGCGCGCCAGGGCGCTATCCCCGGCGACATGACCCGGGATCCAATTCACATAATCGGCGGCGGCATGGCCGGCTGCGAGGCCGCTTGGCAAGCCGCCCAGATGGGCGTGCCCGTGGTGCTGCACGAAATGCGCCCGACCCGCGGCACCGACGCCCATCAGACCGACGGGCTGGCGGAGCTGGTCTGCTCGAACTCCTTCCGCTCCGACGACGACGAGACCAACGCGGTCGGCCTCCTGCATTGGGAGATGCGGCAGGCCGACGGGCTGATCATGGCCATGGGCGACAAGCATGCCCTGCCCGCCGGCGGCGCTCTCGCGGTGGACCGGGTCGCGTTCTCCGACGAAATCACCGCGACCCTCCACGCCCATCCGCTGATCGAGGTCGCGCGGAGCGAGGTCGTCTGGCCGGACGAGGCCTGGTCCTCGGTCATCGTCGCCACGGGCCCGCTGACCTCCGAGGGCCTCGCGGCGCAGATCCGGCGGCGCACCGGCGATGAGGGCCTCGCCTTCTTCGACGCCATCGCGCCCATCGTCTACGCCGACGGCGTCGACATGAGCCGCGCCTGGTTCCAGTCCCGCTACGACAAGGGCGAGACGGAGGCGGAGCGCACCGCCTACCTCAACTGCCCCATGAGCCGGGACGACTACGAAGGCTTCATCGACGCCCTGCTCGCCGCCGAAAAGACCGAGTTCAGGGAGTGGGAAGGGACGCCCTATTTCGAAGGCTGCCTGCCCATCGAAGTGATGGCCGAGCGCGGGCGGGAGACGCTGCGCTACGGGCCGCTGAAGCCCGTGGGGCTTACCAACCCGCATCAGCCCGACGTCAAGCCCCACGCGGTGGTGCAGCTGCGGCGGGAGAATGCGCTGGGCACGCTCTTCAACCTCGTCGGCTTCCAGACCAAGATGAAATACGGCGCGCAGGCCGGGGTTTTCAAACGCATTCCCGGCCTCCAGGACGCCCGGTTCGCGCGGTTGGGCGGCATCCACCGCAACACCTTCCTGAACTCGCCGCGCCTGCTGGACGGGTCCTTGCGGCTGAAGGCGGAGCCTCGGGTGAGGTTCGCAGGCCAGGTCACCGGCGTCGAAGGCTATGTGGAGAGCGCGGCCATGGGCCTGCTCGCCGGGCGTCTGGCGGCGGCGGAGCGGCTGGGGCATGCCATGGCCGCGCCGCCCCCGACCACGGCCATCGGCGCCCTGGTGAACCATGTGACCGGGGGCGCCGAGGCGGCGATCTTCCAGCCCATGAACGTCAATTTCGGCCTGTTCCCGCCGCTGGAGGACGCGCGCCGAGGCCGCCGCGGCAAGCGCGAGCGGGCCAAGGGCTACACCGACCGCGCCAAGGCCGACTGGCTCGGCTGGCTGGGCGAGACGCGGGCGGCGGCCTGATTTGACCCCTCACGCCTCACGGCCCACCATGGAGCGTGGGAGGCGGGAGATGAGCGAGACCAAGAGTTTTTTGGGCGACGTCTACGACCTGAGGGCGGCGGAGGACGTGCGCGCGCTCTACCGCGACTGGGCGCCGGACTACGACGAGGAGCTGCGCGGCGCGGGATACGCCTCGCCGTCCCGATGCGCGGAGGCGCTGGCCGGCGCGGCGGAGGACCTCGCGGCCCCGGTGCTGGACCTCGGCTGCGGCACGGGGCTGAGCGGCCTGGCGCTGAAGGCGGCGGGGTTCTCCACCATCGACGGGGCCGACGTGTCGCCCGAGATGCTGGCGGCGGCCGAGGCGACGGGCGTCTATCGTCGGCTGGTTCCGATCGCGCCGGACGGGTCGCCGCCCGGCGAGCCAGGGGAGCATGCCCATGTGGCCGCCGTGGGCGTGCTCGGCCCCGGCCACGCGCCGGCGGAGACGGTGCACGCGGTGATGCGCTTGCTGCCGCCCGGCGGCTGCTTCGTGTTCACGTTGAACGACCATGCCCTGGCCGACCGCCGCTTCGAGGGCGCGGTGCGCGAGGTGGTGGATGCCGGCTGGGCACGGCTGCTGCTGCGCGAGCATGGCGACCACTTGCCCGGCATCGGGCTGAGCGCGACGGTCTACCTGCTGCAGCGCTGCTGAGAGACTACCAGCGGTCCCGCAGAACCCGCCAGGCGAGGCCGCCGCGGCGGCGGAATTCCGATGGTTCGGGGAGGCCGCGGTAGAGGTCGAACCCTGGGCGGGCGGCAGCGCGAAGCGCTTCCTCGGCGCGCCATCCGGCGAGGACGGCGGGGCGGATCTCGGGTCTCAGTCGAGTTTTGCGCGCCTCGGCAAGGTCTTGCAGGGCGGCCTCGGCGAGGGGGCGGAGCGTGTCGCGCAGGGCTTGCGGCGTCCGGCCTTCGGCCAGGGCGTTGCGATCCAGGGGCTCCGGTGTCGGGATCGGGTCGGCGCCGCGGGCGTAGAGGGCCGGGAGCGCGCGGATCAGGGCTCCGAGCCCGGCGCCGCGGCCGAACCGGCGGGCGGCGGCGGCTTCTTCGGGCGTGGCGTCCAGCGCCAGGGCGGCGAGCTGCATCAGCCGGCCGGAGGTCCCGTCGAGATAAGCCTGCAGCAGCGGCGCGTCGCCGAAGGCCGGGCCGGCGAGGTCGTAGCTGCGCGCGTCCAGCAGCGCCTCGAAATGGTCCTGCGGCAGGGCGGCGTCGCGGATCGCGGCGGCCAGAGGCTCGACGATCTCGTGGCGGCGCGGGGGCTTGCCGTCGAAGATCTCCTGGATCGCGTCGCGCCACCATTGCAGGCGGATCTCGCCCAGCGTGGGCTCCGAGACGACCGAAGGGATGCGCGCGACCTCGAGGTTGAAGGCGTAGAGCGCGGTCAGGCGCGTGGCGCGCGGGCCGGCGAGGCGGGCGGTGGACCAGCGGTCGGGGTCGGCGTCGCGGATCAGGTCGGCGCAGGGATCGTTGGGCCGGCTCACGCCGGTTCGACGATGAAGAAGGCGTAGCCGTATTCGCCGCGGCAGCCGCGCCAGACGGCGACCTCTTCGCGCTCGGCGGCGAGGGCGGCGCGGCCGCCTTCGGTGCGGCGCAGGCGGGCTTCGAGGGCGTCGGCGCGGGACTCGAGCGGGCCGTAGTAGGCGTCCCAGCAGGCGTCGGGCAGGTCGAAGGCGTCGATGAGTCGCCAGCCAGCGGCCTCGATCCGCGCGCGCACGCCCGCTTGGTCGGTCATGGCAGGGTATTGTTCCCAAAGGGCTTCGGCGCGTTCGGACATGCGGGCGCGCTTGCGCACGACCTCCGAGAACGCGGCCCGGCCGCCGGGGGCGAGGAGCGGGCGCCAGGCGGTCAGAGCTTCGGCGACGCCGACGTTGTAGATCGCGCCCTCGCACCAGATCAGGTCGAGCGAGGCGGGTTCGAGCGGCGGGGCCAGCATGTCCGCCACCTGCGCGTCGAGCCGGGCGGTGGCGCCGAGGCGTTTGGCGCGCCGCCGGGCCTCGGTCACGAAGGGAGCGTGCAGGTCGCAGGCGAAGAGCGTGCCTTCGGGCCGCGCCTCCAGCAGGACGGTGGCGGAGGCGCCGGGGCCGCAGCCCATGTCGGCCATGCGCGCGGAGGGCGGGACCGCGGCGATCTCCAGCGCGCGCAGGGTTTCGGCGGTGCCGCCGGGACCTTCGCGAGGGAGAGCGGTGTGGAGGGAAACGAACGCCTCTTCAAAGCCTTCGGGAATCTCTTCGCTGTTCA
>JBCCPD010000256.1:0-5606 GCA_039025075.1 Pseudomonadota bacterium
GCGGAAGCCGGTGAAGCCGAACAGGGCGTCTTCGTCGTCGCCGGCGACGCCCACCGCCTCGGCGACGCTGAAGATGAAGCTGTCCTCGCCCGGCCCGGCCCGCGCCAGCAGCGCGCCCAAGGCAACCGAGGCGTCGATGAACTCGTCCACGTCGATCACCAGCAGCCAGTCCGCCTCGCAGCGCTCATAGGCCTGCCGGTAGACGGCGTGCTGCATCTTGACGAGATCCCAGACGCCGTCGTCGCCGTCCCCCGCGGCCCTGAGCTCCGGCGCCAGGCGCACGGCCTCCACGCCCGGCGGGGGGGTCCAGGTCGGCGCTTCCTGATCCAGATGCACGGTGATCCGCTGGGGTCCCAGGGCCAGGGTCTCGCGCGCCCAGAAATCCAGCAGCGCGTCGGATTCCCGCGCGATGGCCACGACCTCGAACGTGTCGGAAGGTTCCTCAGCCGTCGTCATCCGCGCTGGGAGGGGTGCCAGAAGGTCGCCGCCCGCTCGATCGCCGCGAGAAGGCCGTAGAAGGCGGAGCCCGCGAGCGCGGCCACCGTGATCTCGGCCCAAACCATATCCAGGTTCATCCGTCCAACCTCGGTCGAGATTCGGAACCCCATGCCGACCGTGGGCGTGCCGAAGAACTCGGCGACGATGGCCCCGATCAGGGCCAGAGTCGAACAGATTTTAAGCCCGTTGAACAGGAATGGCGCGGCAGCGGGCAGGCGGAGCTTCCACAGCGTCTGCCAGTAGCCCGCTGCATAGGTGCGCATGAGGTCTTTCTGCATGGCATCTGCAGCTTTCAGCCCTTCGGCCGCGTTCACCAGCATGGGGAAGAAGCACATCACCACGACCACCGCGGCCTTGGATGGCCAGTCGAAGCCGAACCACATGACCATGATCGGCGCGATGCCGATGATCGGCAGGGCGGCGACGAAGTTGCCGACCGGCAGCAGGCCGCGCTGC
The DNA here is from genome assembly GCA_039025075.1 of Pseudomonadota bacterium. Taxonomy (GTDB): domain Bacteria; phylum Pseudomonadota; class Alphaproteobacteria; order Rhodobacterales; family Rhodobacteraceae; genus Albimonas. The sequence continues at coordinate 955 of JBCCPD010000256.1, forward strand.
AGAAAGTCCGACCGGTCGATGGCGATCGCCGTGAGCAGGGCGGCGCCGCAGCCGAGCGCGTAGCCGGCGAGGACGGCCTTGAGGAAGGTCTGCTGGAAGTCGGCCCACAGCACGGCGGTGGAGGCGGAGAAGCGGGTCGCGATCGCCGTCGGGGCCGGCAGCAGCACCGCCGAGATGTCGGCCCCGCGCACGACCGCCTCCCACAGGAAGAGCAGCGTGGCGCCGAAGATCAGCGGGACGGCGAGGTCGCGCAGGCGACGCAGCGCGCCCTCGCCCGGATCCGCATTGGCCAGCGCCGACACCAGCGCCGCCGCGGCGGCCCAGGCGCCGAGCATGGCGATCCAGCCCCAGGTCGGCATGCCGCCGTCGCCCGAGGCGGCGGAGAGCGTCGCCCAGGCCAGCGCCAGCGACAGCGCGGCGAGGATGGCCGGGCGACCCGCGAGGCTCATCGCGCCATGCCCATCCGCGCCAGAACAACCCGCTGCACGAGCCCGACGACCATCACCAGGCCGGCCGCCAGCACGGCCGCCGAGATCAGCGCCGACCAGATCTGGATGGTCTGGCCGTAATAGCTGCCCGCCAGCAGCCGCGCGCCCAGCCCGGCGACGGCGCCCGTGGGCAGCTCTCCGACGATGGCGCCGACCAGGCTCGCCGCCGCCGCGACCTTGAGCGAGGCGAAGAGGTAGGGCGTGGCGGAAGGCCAGCGCAGCTTGCGGAACACCTGTCCGCGGTCCGCGGACCAGGTGCGCATCAGGTCGATCTGGATGGCGTCGGGGCTGCGCAAGCCCTTCACCATCCCCACGACGACCGGGAAGAAGCTGAGATAGGTGGAGATCAGCGCCTTGGGGATCAGTCCGGAGAGGCCCACCGCGTTAAGCACGACGATGATCATCGGCGCCACGGCGAGGATGGGGATGGTCTGCGAGGCGATGACCCAGGGCATCACGCTCAGGTCCATGGCGCGGCTGTGCACGATGCCGACCGCGAGCGTCATGCCCAGAGCCGTGCCGAGCGCGAAGCCGAGCAGCGTCGCCGAGAGGGTGATCCAGCCGTGGTAGATCAGGCTGCGCTTGGAGGTGATCTTCTTTTCGACCGTCGTCTCCCAGATCTCCGCGATCACCTGATGCGGCGCCGGGAGAAGCGGGCGGTCCTGCGCCAGAGTGTTGACGATCATCGCCTGCAGGCCGGGATCGGCGCCGGCGCGCCGGGCCTGGTCGACCTCCCATTGCAGGTTCAGGAAGACGGCCCCGGCGTACCAGAGGGCCAGGAGGGCGGCGACGACGGTGAGCACGGGAACGACGGAGCGCATGGGGGTCAGTCGTCGTAGGAGTGGCCGGCGCGCAGCCCTTCGCGCACGCGGTGGGCGATCTGGAGGAACTCGGGCGTCTCGCGGATGTCGAGCGGGCGCTCGCTCGGCAAGGGGCTGTCGATGACGTCGGTGATGCGCCCCGGTCGCGGCGACATGACCACGATCCGGGTGGAGAGATAGACCGCCTCGGGGATGGAATGAGTGACGAAGGCGATGGTCTTGCCTGTGCGGCGCCACAGCCCCAGAAGCTCTTCGTTGAGGCGGTCCCGCACGATCTCGTCCAGCGCGCCGAAGGGTTCGTCCATCAGCAGGATGTCCGCGTCGAAGGCCAGCGCGCGGGCGATGGAGGCGCGCTGCTGCATGCCGCCCGACAGCTGCCAAGGGAATTTCTTTTCGAACCCGGAGAGCTCGACCAGGTCGAGGACGCGGGCGATGCGGTCCTTCCGCTCGGTCTTGGAGAACCCCATGATTTCCAGCGGCAGGGCCACGTTGCGGCCGATGCTGCGCCACGGGTAGAGGCCCGCGGCCTGGAAGACGTAGCCGTAGGCGCGGGCGCGGCGCGCCACGTCGGCCGTCATGCCGTTGACCGAGAGCGCGCCCGCGGTCGGCGTCTCCAGCGCCGCGATGCAGCGCAGGAAGGTGGTCTTGCCGCAGCCTGAGGGGCCGATGAAGCTGACGAATTCTCCCTTGGCGATGTCGAGCGACACGTCGCGCAAAGCGTGGACCGGGCCGTCGCGGGTCTGAAAGGTCAGGTCAAGGCGGTCGGCGGAGATCACCGAGGGCGCGTCGACCGCGGACGACGACCCCGCCTCGGGAACGACGCCGGCGTCAGCCATGGAACGCTTCGGGGCCGCGCGGCGCGCGCCTCGGGCGACGGCGCGCCGGTCGGGCCCGACGCATGCTCAAACGCCGCTCGCCGGGATGCCCGTGCGCTCCACCGGGCGAGGGGCCGTCAGCTCCTTCCAGGTGGAGAGCGCGGTGTTGGTCGGCGTGCGGCCTTTGCGGGCGACGAATTCTCCGTGCCCTTCCTGGGATCGCAGCTCCCCGTCGTGCACGGCGACCTGGCCGCGGGTGAGGGTGAAGCGCGGCAGGCCCTTCACCTGCTTGCCCTCGAAGACGTTGTAGTCGATCGCCGAGACCTGGGAGGCGGCGGCGATGGTCTTTTCCTTCTCCGGGTCCCAGACGACGATGTCGGCGTCGGCGCCGACGAGGATCGCGCCCGTCTTGGGGTAGCAGTTCAGGATCTTGGCGATGTTGGTGGAGGTGACGGCCACGAACTCCTCGGGCGTCAGGCGGCCGGTCGCGACGCCGTTGGTCCAGAGCATCGGCATGCGATCCTCCAGCCCGCCGGTGCCGTTGGGGATCTTGGTGAAGTCGCCGACGCCGTAGCGCTTCTGCTCGGTGGTGAAGGCGCAGTGGTCCGTCGCCACCACCGAAAGGGAGCCGGCCTGGAGACCGGCCCAGAGGCTGTCCTGATGCTTCTGGTTGCGGAAGGGCGGGGACATGACGCGGCGGGCGGCGTGGTCCCAGTCGGGATGGGCGTACTCGCTGTCGTCGAGGGTCAGGTGCTGGATCAGCGGCTCCCCCCAGACGCGCTTGCCGAGCTGCCGCGCCCGGCGGATCGCCTCATGCGCCTCCTCGCAGGAGACGTGGACGACGTAGAGCGGCACGCCGGCCATGTCGGCGATCATGATCGCGCGGTTGACGGCCTCGCCCTCCACCTGCGGAGGGCGGCTGTAGGCGTGCGCTTCGGGGCCGGTGTTGCCCTCGGCCAGCAGCTTGGCGGCGAGCTCGGCCACCACGTCGCCGTTCTCGGCATGGACCAGGGCGATGCCGCCGAGTTCGGAGAGGCGGCTGAACGACGCGTAGAGCTCGTCGTCGTTGACCATCAGCGCGCCCTTGTAGGCCATGAAGTGCTTGAAGGTGGTGATGCCGCGGTCCTGCACGACCGTCTTCATCTCCTCGAAGACCTGCTCCCCCCACCATGTCACGGCCATGTGGAAGGAGTAGTCGCAATGGGCGCGCGTGGACTTGTTGTCCCACATCTGGAGGGCGTCGAGCAGGCCCTGGCCGGGGGAGGGCAGGGCGAAGTCCACCACCATGGTGGTGCCGCCGGAGAGCGCCGCGCGCGTGCCGCTGTCGAAATCGTCTGAGGAGTAGGTGCCCATGAAGGGCATCTCCAGATGCGTGTGCGGGTCGATCCCGCCGGGCATGACGTAGCAGCCGGTGGCGTCGAGCTCTTCGTCGCCCTTCAGCCCGGCGCCGATCTGCGCGATGCGGCCGCCTTCGACCAGCACGTCGGCCTTGTAGGTCCGGTCGTGCGTGACGATCGTGCCGTTCTTGATGACTCTTGACATGGCGGTTCTCCCGTCTTCAGGCGCCGGCGCGGGGCCGGCTAGTCCGCGATCTCCGCCGTCTCGACCACCGCGTGCAGCAGGACGTCGGCGCCGGCCTTGGCCCAATCCGGGGAGATCTCCTCGGCCTCGTTGTGGCTCAGACCGTCCACGCAGGGGCACATGATCATCGCCGTGGGCGCCACCCGGTTGATCCAGCAGGCGTCGTGACCGGCGCCGGAGATAATGTTCATGTGCGAATGGCCCAGCCGCGCCGCCGCGTCGCGGATGCGGCCGACGCAGCCCTCGTCGAAGGTCACCGGGTCGAAGCCGCCGACCTTTTCGAATTCGACCGCGAGGCCCATGTCGTCGCAGATCTTCGTCGCCTCGGCTCGCAGCCGCGCTTCCATGTCATCGATCACCGCGAGGTCGGGGGAGCGGAAGTCGACGGTGAAGACGACCTTTCCGGGGATCACGTTGCGCGAGTTGGGGTGGACGTCGATATGACCCGCCGCGCCGACGGCGGCCGGCTTGTGGCTCCAGGCGATCTCATCGACCTTTTCGAGGATGCGGGCCATGCCCAGCCCGGCGTTCCGGCGCATCGGCATGGGGGTGGAGCCGGTGTGCGAGTCCTTTCCCGTCACCGTGATCTGGGTCCAGCTGAGGCCTTGACCGTGGGTGACGACGCCGATGCTCTTGCCCTCCGCCTCCAGGATCGGGCCCTGCTCGATGTGCAGCTCGAAAAACGCGTGCATCTTGCGGTCGCCGACCGCCTCCTCGCCCTTCCAGCCGATGCGCTCCAGCTCGTCGCCGAAGCGCGCGCCCTCCGCATCCGTGCGGTCGTAGGCCCAGTCCTGAGCGTGCACGCCCGCGAAGACGCCGGAGGAGAGCATCGCCGGGGCGAAGCGCGTGCCTTCCTCGTTGGTGAAGTTGGTCACGACGATGGGGCGCTTGGTCGTCACGCCCAGGTCGTTGAGCGTGCGCAGGATCTCCAGCCCCGCGAGCACGCC
>JBCCPD010000257.1:0-5603 GCA_039025075.1 Pseudomonadota bacterium
CAGGTCGATCGCATTGGCCAGCAGCGTGGCGGCGACGTCCGCTTCGGCGGCCGAGCGCGCCGCGACCGTGACCGCGTCGGCGATGCCCAAGGAATGGCTGCGCCCGCGCCAGCCGGAGGTGGCGAGGCCCCGGGCCGGATCCCTCGCCTCGATCCGGATCTGGCCCGTCGGACCCATCGCCCGGAACGCGGTCTCGGGCGTCGCGCCGGCGGCCAGATGGAGGGCGATGTCGCCGCCGTTGTTGACATAGGCTTTGGCGAGCGGCCCGGCGGCGGTCAACGCGGCCAGAACCTCGTCGGCCACCGCCCCGGCCACGGCGGCCATGGGGGTGACGAAGACCTCCGCATGGGGCCTCGCGGCCGCCACCATGCGGCGGGCGACCGGGTCGAAAACGACGGGATCCTCGGCGACCGGACGGCGCAGCGCCGGCAGGTCGCGGACCAGCCCTTCCAGCAGCGTCTCGAACCGCGCCCGCGCCGCCTCCAGCGCCGCGCCGCGGCCGGCGCCCCAGGCGTCGAGGATCAGGTCGACGGGTCCGTGGTGCAGGTGCAGGCGCCGCCCGTCCGGCAGCCAGGCGGCCTGGGGCCCTGCGCTCATGCGCCCGAGCCCAGAAGGCGCGCCTCGGTCACGTATTCGCCGCCCGTGGCCACCACGTCGTCCAGGCTGCGGATGGCGCCGCCATGGCCGCCCAGCCGAAGGTAGTCGTCCCGCGGCACGGTGAATTCCAGCGGCGCCACCAGGGCCGGCGTCGGCACAGATCCGAAGGCCGCGTCGGGCATGCGGGAGACGTCGGCCATCAGCGTGATGCCCCCGCCGGGCCAGACATAGACCGGCGCCCCGCCCAGGGTGACGCGGGTGCGCGCCTCATGCACCGACCGGGTCAGCGCGATGGGGTCCCGCGTCACGCCCGAACGCAGGGACCCGCCGGCTCCTCCCATGAACAGCACCGTGCAGAGCGCGGGCTCGCAGTTGCGGGCGATCAGCTCGACCGTGCCGCGCAGCGCTTCGGGCATCGGCCGCGCCTCCGGCTCCAGCGCCTCGTTGAGGATGAAGAATCCCGAATGCTCCCCGGTGGTGGAGACCATCAGCAGCGTCAGCCCCGGCCGCGCGCCTTTTTCCGGCCGCCAAGGCGCGAGGATCGACAGCGGATCGTCGATGTCCGTGCCGCCCCAGCCCAGCCCCGGCTCCGCCACCCCGAAATAGCGACCGGGGGTGGAGCGGCGGCCGCGGATGCGGATGCCGGTGTCGGGCCAATCGATGACCTTGCCGGCCTGATGCTCCGACACGACGCCGGTGATGTGGTCGTCGACCACCACCACCTCGTCCACCAGCCCCTCCCATTGCGAGGCGAACATGCCGATGGCGGCGGAGCCGCAGCCGACGCGCATGCGCAGCTCCCGCTCCCCATCGATCACCGGCGCGCGGCCCGCCTGGACCACCAGCTCGGCCCCGTCCTCCACCGACAGAGCCACGGCCTGCTTGTTGCACAGCGCCAGCAGCGCCTCGCAGGTCTTGCGCCCTTCGGCTTTGGACCCTCCGGTCAGATGATCCACCCCGCCCAGCGACAGCATGCGGGAGCCGTACTCGGCGGTGGTGACATGGCCCACCGGCTCGCCGTCATAGCGGACGACCGCGGCCTCCTCCCCCACATGGCGGTCGGTGTCGATCTTCACCTTCACGCCGCAATACGAAAAGATAGCTTCGGTCACGACGGTGACGCAGTCGATCCCTTCGATCTCACGGCTGACGATGAAGGGGGCGGGCTTGTAGTCCGGATAGGTGGTGCCCGCGCCGATGGCGGAGACGCGCACGTCCTCGCCCGGCGCGTCCGCCCCGTCCCACTCGGCTGCGAGGAAAGGTTTCACTTCCTCCCCGTTGGCCAAACGGCTGTCGAGGATCGTCAGGGGATCGCAGCGCACGATCCGCCCGCCCTCATTGGCGTAGCGATCGCAGGCGCCGGCTTTCCCTTCGGCGATGTAGCACATCACCGGACACGCATCGCAGCGGATCTTGTCGGTCGCGCTCACCACGGGCTCATCGGGCCGCCTCGATGGCCGCCAGCACGCGATGCGGCAGCGCCGGCAGGCGCGTGATCCGGGCGCCCGAGGCATGGCGGATCGCGTTCAGGATCGCCGGCGCCGTGGGGATCAGCACGTGCTCGCCCAGGCCCTTGGCGCCCATCGGCCCTTCCGGATCGGGTTTTTCGACGAGGATCGAGACCACCTCCGGCATGTCGCCGATGGTGGGGATCAGATAATCATGCAGGTTCTCGGTCCGCCCCGGCACGTATTCCTCCATCAGCGCGAGGCCCAGGCCCTGCGCCACCCCGCCCTCGATCTGCCCTTCGGCCAGCATCGGGTTGATGGCGCGCCCTACGTCATGGGCGGCGACCACGCGCCGGACCCTCACCCGGCCCAGCGTCATGTCGACCTCCACCTCCGCCATCTGCGCGCCGAAGCCGTAGACGGCGTAGGGCTCGCCCTGGCCGTCGGCGTCGAGCGCTGTGGTCGGCGGATCGTAAGTCTCTTCCGCGCTCAGCACGTAGCCGCGGGCGTCGAGGGGGGCGCCGGCCAGGTCCAGCGCCTGCTCCACGCCGTCGGCCGAGAGCACCAGGCGGCCCGCCTCCGCCCGGATCGCGGCGCCGTCGCCCATGTTGGCGCGGCGCAGGACCTCCCGCCGCAGGGCGGCGCCGGCGGCCTCGGCCGCGCGGCCGGTGACGAAGGTCTGGCGCGAGGCGGAGGTCTTGCCGCAATCGGGCGTCAGCGCCGTGTCCGGGCCGATCAGGTCGATCGCGTCGAGCGTCACGCCAAGGGCGTCCGCCGCGATCTGGGCGATGACCGTGTTGGCGCCCTGGCCGATATCCGTGGCGCCCTGATGCAGCACGATGCGGCCCGCTTCCGTCACGCCGATCCGCACCGTCGACGGGTTCGGCAGCCCGGTATTGCCGCAGCCGTACCAGCAGGAGGCGACGCCGACGCCGCGCCGGATCGGGCCGCCCGCGGCGTTGAACGCCTCCGCCGCCGCCCGCGCCTCGCCCCAAGCCGGGGCCAGCGCGTCGAGGCACTCGACCAGGCCCACGGCGTGCAGCACCTGGCCGAAGGTCGCCCGGTCGCCGTCGCGCATCGCGTTCAGGCGCCGGAACGCCAGCGGGTCCAGACCGCAGCGCTCCGCCAGCTCGTCGTAGAGCGACTCCTGGCAGATCGCCGCCTGCGGCACGCCGAAGCCGCGGAAGGCGCCGGAGGTCGGGCCGTGGGTGTGGATCGCCCGGCTCGTGGCGAGATAGTGCGGCGTCCGATAGGGCCCCGAGGCATGGACCGGCACCCGCGAGGCCACCGTCGGCCCCCAGCTGGCATAGGCGCCGGTGTTGAAGTCCCCATGGAACTCCATGGCCACGACGCGCCCGTCGGCATCGGCGCCGATCTGGGCCCGCATTTTCGACGGGTGCCGCTTGGTGGTGGCCTGCATGGACTCGGAGCGGGTGAACACCATCCGGCAGGGCCGGCCCGTCTTCAGCGCCGCAAGCCCGATCAGCGGCTGCACGCTCAGATCCAGCTTGGCCCCGAAGCCGCCGCCGGCGGCCGAGGGGATCACCCGCACCCGCTCCAGCGGCAGGCCGAGCACCTTGGCCAGATCCTCCCGATCCATGGTCGGCGCCTGGGTGCAGGCCTGCACGACCAGCGTCTCGCCGTCGAGCCAGGCGGCGCCGGCCTCGGGCTCGATCGGCGCGTGTTCGACGTAGGCCGTCTCGAAGCGGCCCTCGACCACATGGGCGGCGCTTTTCAGGGCTTCCGCCGCGTCGCCCGAGGCGACCCGGCCCCGGATCAAGGTGTTCTCAGGCCGGTCGGCATGGACGCGCGGCGCGTCGGGCGCGGCGCCTTCGGCCTCGGTCAGCGCGTGGGGCAGGGGGGTCCAGGTCACGGGAAAGCCGCCGGGCAGGTCCAGCGCCTCCACGGCCGCCGGGTCGCCGACCACCAACGCCACCGCCTCGCCCCGGTGCCGCGCGGCGCCCTCCGCCAGGGCCGGTTGATCGGCCAGCGGGGGGATCACCCCGAAGCGGTTCACGCCGGCGATGTCGCGCGCCGTCAGAACCGCCTCCACCCCTGGCCGCGCCGCGGCCCAGGCCGCCGGATCGCCGAAGGCGAAGGCCGCGTGGTGATGGGGCGAGCGCACGGCGCGGACCAGCAAAGCGCCGTCCGGAGCCACGTCCGCGCCGAAGACCTCCGTCCCGTCCACCTTGGGTCGCCCGTCCAGCCGCCGCACCGGGGCGCCGACGGCCGCCCCGGCCTCCGGCCTCGGGTCCGGCGCCTGGACCGATCCGGCGTCCAAGACCGCCGCGATGATCTTGCGATAGCCGGTGCAGCGGCACAGCACGCCCGCCAAGGCGGTCTCCACTTGCGCCGCGTCGGGGGCCGGCGTCTCGCGCAGAAGCTCGACGGCGGCCATCATCATGCCGGGCGTGCAGATCCCGCATTGCGCGGCGCCATGGGCGTGAAAGGCGTCCTGCAGCCGGGCCGTCAGCGCGCCTTCGGCCGTCTCCAGCGTCTCGATCCGGGCGCCCTGGACCTGCGCGAGCGGCGTCAGGCAGGCGCAGTGCTGCGCCCCGTCGATCAGCACAGTGCAGGCGCCGCAATCGCCCGCGTCGCAGCCCACCTTGACGCTTTTCAGGCCCAGCCGGTCGCGCAGCACCTCCGACAGGCGCCGGCCGGGATCGCCTTCGATCTCCACCGCCGCCCCGTCCACGGTCAGGGACACGGTCGCCGCGGCGGCCGGCCCGAGCGGCAGCTGCCGGTTCATGCCGCGAGGCCCTGCGGCGCGAGGCCCGCCACGGTCCGGCGCACAAGCTCCGCCGCGCCGCGGCCGCGGTAGGCGGCGTCGGCGCGGACGTCCTCGATGGGCGAGAGCGCCGCGGCGACCGCCACATCCTCGATGCGCGCGGGGTCGAGCGGATGGCCGATCAGAGCCGCCTCGACCTCAGGCAGCCGCGTCGCGACCGGCCCGCAAGCCCCCGCCGCCAAGGCGGCCTCGACCACGACCCCGCCGCGCAGCGCGATCCGCGCCGCCGTCATCGCGATGGAGATCACCAGATGCGCTCGGGCCCCCAGCTTGAGGAACGCGCCCGTTCCCTCCAGCGCCGCCGCCGGGATCCGCACCGCCGTCAGCAGCTCCCCCGGCTCCAGCGCCGTGCGCCGCGGCCCGACCAGAAAATCCCGCAGCGGCAGCCGCCGCGCACCGGCGGCCGAGCGCAGCTCCACCTCGGCGTCGAGCGTCAGCAGCGGCGGAACCCCGTCCGCTGCGGGCGAGGCGTTGCACAGGTTCCCGCCCAACGTCCCCCGGTTCTGCACCTGCAGCGCCCCGACCTGCCGCGCCGCCTGCTGCAGTCCGCGAAGCGCCGGCGGCAGCTCCGCCCGTGCCAGGTCCGTCCAGGTCGTCGCCGCGCCGATCTTCAGCCCTTCCGGGTCCCGCGCGATCCCGCGCAGCGCCGTGATGGCGGTGACGTCGAGCACCGGCCCCGGCAGCCGCTTGGCCTGCGTCGCCGCGAAGAGATCGGTGCAGCCCGCGGCCACGGTCGCCTCCCCCGCCGCCAGAGCGTTCAATGCCTCGCC
>JBCCPD010000258.1:0-5588 GCA_039025075.1 Pseudomonadota bacterium
ATCGAGATTGGCTCTTTGGCGATCTTCAGAACCTTGCGCACCTTGTCTTCCGGCATCTCCATGCGTTCCGCCAGTTCTTCCGGCAACGGCTCACGACCCATTACCTGAAGCATCTGACGCGAGATGCGGTTCAGTTTGTTGATCGTCTCGATCATGTGCACCGGGATGCGGATGGTGCGCGCCTGATCGGCGATGGACCGGGTGATGGCCTGGCGGATCCACCAGGTGGCGTAGGTGGAGAACTTGTAGCCGCGGCGGTACTCGAACTTGTCGACGGCCTTCATCAGGCCGATGTTGCCTTCCTGGATCAGGTCCAGGAACTGCAGGCCGCGGTTCGTGTACTTCTTGGCTATGGAGATCACGAGGCGCAGGTTGGCCTCCACCATCTCCTTCTTGGCCTGGCGGGCCTCTTTCTCGCCCTTCTGGACGGTGTGGACGATGCGGCGGAACTCGCCGATGTCGACGCCGGTGCGCTGGCCGATCTCGCCGATGTCGGCGCGCAGCTTCTCGACCTTGTCGCCGTATTTCTCGACGAAGGCGCCCCAGCCCTTGCCCTTGAGGCCCGCGACGCGGTCGAGCCAGTCGGGGTCGAGCTCCGAGCCCATGTACTCTTCGCGGAAGGCGCGGCGGTCGACCTTGGCCTGATCGGCGAGCCGGGCGAGGCCGGACTCGAGCGTGATCAGGCGGCGGTTGATGCCGTAGAGCTGGTCGACCAGCGCCTCGATGCGGTTGTTGTGGAAGTGCAGCTCGTTGACCAGCAGCACGATCTCGGCGCGCAGGCGCTGGTACTCGAGCTCCTCCGAGGCGGAGAAGGTCTTGTCGGTGCTGAGCGCGGCGCCGATGCGGCTCGACTGCATCTCGCGCAGACGGGCGTAGTCGTCGGCGATGCGGTCTAGCTTGGCGAGCACGTCGGGCTTGAGGGCGGCCTCCATCGCGGCGAGCGAGAGGTTCGCCTGATCGTCCTCGTCGTCCTCTTCGTCGGTCTTGGCCTCTTCGCCCTCCTCGCCTTCGGCCTTGGTCTCGTCGGCGGGCGCGCCGTCTTCGGACTTGGCCTCGGCGCCTTCATCCACGACTTCGGAGTCGTCGTCGTCACCGTCGTCGAGGGAGGCGCCGAAGGTGGTTTCGAGGTCGATGACGTCGCGGAGCATGATCGATTCCTCGAGCAGCTCGTCGCGCCAGATGGTGATCGCCTGGAAGGTCAGCGGGCTTTCGCACAGGCCGGAGATCATCGTGCCGCGGCCGGCCTCGATGCGCTTGGCGATGGCGATCTCGCCCTCGCGCGACAGCAGCTCGACCGAGCCCATCTCGCGCAGATACATGCGCACCGGGTCGTCGGTGCGGTCCAGCGTTTCGGAGGTGGTCTGGACGGCGACGACCTCTTTGGACTCCTCGGGCTTCTTGGCCTCGTCGTCGCCTTCGCCCTCCTCCTCCTCGACCACGTTCACGCCCATCTCCGACAGGAGGGACATGACGTCTTCGATCTGCTCTGAGGAGACCTGGTCCTGCGGCAGGACGCGGTTCATCTCGTCGTAGGTGATGTAGCCCTTGGCCTTGGCGGCCGCGATCATCTTCTTGACCGCGGCCTGGCTCATGTCGAGCATCGGGCCGGCGGCTTCGGCTTCGCCGTCTTCCTTGGTCTCGTCGACGTCTTTGGCGGCCATCGAAGTCCTCCTGCGGCGCCGTTCACCCCCGGCGCAGGATCAGCTGCCGCGGCCGGAACGGCGCGGCGCGAAGTGCACATCCGCTACGATATAGGTGATTCGTTTTTCGAATCACCTGATTCGCTCGGTTCTTTCGAAGGAGGCGTGTTGACCCATGGAAGGGCCGGGACGAAAGCCCCGGCGCGCCCCAGGCGTCCGCCCTTTTCACCCTCGGCGCCGGGTTCCGCCCCTCGGCGCCTCGCCGTTAGACAGGTCGACGCATCGTCCTGCCGACCAACACATAGGTCGCGAGACCGGCGATGTCATCGATCCACGCAATTGATTGTTTTCGGTCCGACGGCCGCGGGAGCCGACATGGCCTCGAGGGCGAAACGCCCTCGCCCTATTTCCGGCCGCGCCTCGCGTTGGCGATCAGGGCGTCGTAGTCGGGCGGCGACGGCGCGTCCTCCTCCGCGAAGGGATCGCCGCTTCTGCGCGCCGGGAGGCCCTCGGTCCGGCCGGTGGAGAGCTGTCCGAACCGGGCCGCGAAAACGTCGGCGTTCTCCGGCGACAGCTCCTCGGCCGCGGCGCTCGTCTCTTCCTCGGCGTCGAGAAAGCCCAGATGCCGGTCCAGGGCTTCGCCGAAAGCGACTTCAGCCTTGGCCCGATCGGCGTCGGGACCGAGGGCGCGGGTGAGCTTCAGCAGATCCGACTGCAGCACGTCGAGCGGCGCCGGCCCCGGGTCCGCCTCCAGCCGGGCCTGCAGAGCCGAGCGGGCGTCCGGCGCGTCGAGGCAGTGCGGCAACGCGTCGAGCAGACGGGTCAGAAGCTGGGCGAGGTCCGGCGTTCGAAAGCGCACGCGGCTCAAGCGATCCTCCTGCCGCGCGGCCACTTCGGGATGGTGCAGAGCGCCCCAGAGGATGGCGGCCTCGCGAATGCGCATTTCCGCAGCCGCGGATTGGGTGACCAAAAGGGAAGCGCGCAACTCCGGCGAAGGGGCCTCGGCGAAGCCGTAGGCGAGGCCGCGGGGGGCGCCGGGGCCCGGGCGGCGCCCGCCCCGCCCCTGCCGCCAGCCGGCGCCGCGGCGGGCGTCCTGCACCTGACCGGACTGTCGGGACAGGTGAGCGCGGAACCGCTCGAAAAGCGCCCCGTCGTAGAATTCGCGGACCGAGCCGTCCTCGATCCGCTTCAGGGCGGCGCGCAGATCCCGCTTGAGGCCTGCCTTGCGCTCCGGACTGCTCAGGTCCCGGCCGTCGAGGGTCTTGCGCCAGATCACCTCCACCAGCGGCAGGGCGGCGTCGAGCGCCGCGGCCATGGCCTCGGCGCCGTCCTCGCGGATCAGGTCGTCGGGGTCCTTGCCGCCGGGCATGAGGCAGAAGCGCAGCGATTTGCCGGGCTCCAGCATCGGCAGGGCGAGCTCGGCGGCGCGGTAGGCGGCGCGGAGCCCGGCCGCGTCGCCGTCGAGCGCCAGGATCGGCTCGTCGGCCATGCGCCACATCAGGCGCAGCTGGCTCTCCGTGATCGCGGTGCCGAGCGGCGCGACGGCGTCCTCGAACCCCGCGCGGGCGAGCGCGATCACGTCCATGTAGCCCTCGGCCACGATCAGCCTGCCGGACTTGCCGGCGGCGGCGCGGGCGGGGCCTTGGTGGTAGAGGGAGCGGCCCTTGTCGAAGAGCTCCGTCTCCGGCGAGTTGAGGTACTTGGCCCGGGCCTCGGCGCTGAGCGCGCGGCCGCCGAAGGCGATGCAGCGGCCGCGGGCGTCGCGGATGGGAAACATGACGCGCCCGCGGAAACGGTCGAAAGCGGGGCCGCCGTCGTCGGGTTTTATGAGCATGCCGGCTCGGATCAGGTCCGCCTCGAGCACGCCCTTGGCCTGCATCGCCTCGGCCAACGCGCGGCGGGCGTCGGGGGCCGCGCCGATCTCGAAACGCGCGAGCGCGGCCTCGTCGAGGCCCCGGCGGGCGCAATAAGCCGCCGCCTCCCGACCCGCGGCGGCCTTGAGCTGCAGGCGGTAGAAGCGCACGCAGGCCTCCATGACCTCGGCCAGGCCCTGGCGTTCCGCGCTGCGCGCGGCCTCCCTCGGGTCGCGCTCGGGCATCGGCAGGCCGGCTTCGGCGGCGAGCGTCTCGACCGCTTCCATGAAGCCCATGTTCTCCTGCTCGCGCAGGAAGGTGATGGCGTCGCCCTTCGCGTGGCAGCCGAAGCAGTAGTAGAAGCCCTTGGCGTCGTCGACGTGGAAGGAGGCGGTCTTTTCCTGGTGGAACGGGCATGGGGCCCACCAGTCCCGCCGGGCGGGATTGGATTTCTGCCGGTCCCAGGTGACCTTGCGTCCGACCACGTCGGAGAGCGCCACGCGGGCGCGGATCTCATCGAGGAAGCCGTTGGGAAGCGACATGGGGCAGCATCGCCCGAACGGCGCGATTCTGCAAAGCGCGTCGGGTCGCGGGTCGGCTCCGGGGCGCGATCAGGTCCAATGGGGAAGATCGCCCCCCGGCAGAGCGGCGCGAGCGCGCATGGGCGCCTCGTAGGACCGGCCGGCCTCGTCGCAGAAGGCCATCAGGCGGGCCTCATCGCTCAGCAGGTGGTCGACCACGAAGCCGAGGAATTCGGGCGCCTGGGCGCGGTCCCGCAGCTCGGCCGGGCCGCAGCCGGCCTCGGCCATGAAAGGGCCGAGCCGGTCCGGGTCGGCCGCCAGCCAGCCCAGAGCTTCAAGCGCCAGGGCCTGGGCCGCGTCCTTGTTCATCGGCAGGGTCATGGCGCGCTCCGGGTCATATGCCCGCCTCCAGCATGCGTCGATAGGCGGGTCGGGCGCGCACGGTCTTCAGCCAGGCGGCGGTGGCGGGCAGGCCTTCCAGCCCGGCGCGAGCCTCGGCGTTGCCGATCTGGAAGCCCATGAGGCAGTCGGCGGCGCTGAAGGCCTCGCCGGCGAAGAAGGCGTGCGCGGTCAGATGCGCCTCGATATGCGCGGCGACGGCGCGGGCCTCCTCGGCCATCTTGGCGTTGAGGCGCGTGCCCGAGACCTCGTAGGCCGACAGGTAGAAGAGGAGGAGGTTGGGCAGAAAGGGCGCGCCCTCGGCCGCGTGCAGCCATTCGAGATAGCGCGGAAAGTCCTTGTGGTCGGGCCGGGGATGCAGCGCGTGGTCGGGGTCGTGCCGGGCCAGCAGGTATTCGGCGATGGCCCCGGTCTCGGCGATGACCGTCTCGCCGTCCTCCAGCAGCGGGGCCTTGCCGAGCGGGTGGACCTGGCGCAGCTCCGGCGGCGCGAGGCGGGTCTGCGGACTGCGCGCGTGGCGGACGAGGGCGTAGGGGACGCCCAGCTCCTCCAGCAGCCAGACCAGGCGCTGCGAGCGGGAGGCGTTCAAATGGTGCAGCCTGAGGGTCATGGTCCGCTCCCGGTCGCGCTTGGTCGATCAGCTTGGGCGCAGGGTTCTCCTCGCCCGGCGCGGGGCCGGGCGCAAGCGTCGACGGGCGCCTCCATTTGATAACTCCGCGTTAACGATTCTTGCCGATGCTGCGCCTAAGGTTCGCCAGCGGGGCCGCGCGGGCCTCGACGCATCGATCGAAGCCAGAGGACATGTCCGGACGCATCGTCATTCTCGCGCCGAAGGAGGCGGCCGCCGCTTTGCAGGCGCGCCTGCGCCAGGCGTTTCTGGAGCCGGCGGTGGCGCGCGACGTCGGCGACGCCGCGGCGCGGCTGCGCGCGGGGGAGGCGGATCTGCTGCTCGCGGCCCCGGATCCGGGCGCTCGGTTCGGCTCGGGCGGGACGGGGCTGCCCCTGGGCTTGGTTTCGGCCGAGGCGCGGGCGCCGGCCAGCAGCTCCTCGTCGCCCACGTCGGAAGCGACGATCCCGTCGGCGCCGGCGCGCAGCGCCGCCAGCCGGGCGGCCGTCGCCTCCGCCGGCAGCATAAGCAGCCGCGGCGCCGGCGCCCGCGCCTCGGCCGAAACCAA
>JBCCPD010000259.1:0-5572 GCA_039025075.1 Pseudomonadota bacterium
CGGCTACCTGCGGATCACCGGCCGGGTGAAGGAGATGATCATCCGCGGCGGCGAGAACCTGTTCCCGGCTGAGATCGAGAATCGGCTGCTGGAGCATCCGGATGTGGCCGAGGTGGCGGTGGTCGGCCTTCCCGATGACAAATGGGGGGAGATCGTGGCGGCGGCGATCCGTCCCTCCCCTGGCGCGACGCTCGACCCAGAGGCGTTGAAGGCGCATTGCCGGGCGGCGCTCGCGCCGATGAAGACGCCGGTGGAGTGGAGGCTGGCGAAGGCGTTCCCTCTGACCGGATCCGGCAAGATCCGGAAGTTCGAGGTGCGGGATGCCATCGTGGCGGGCGAGCTTCCCTCGCTATGAACACGAAGATCACGACGGATGACGGCGTGTCGCTCCACGTCGTGGAGGCGGGCGAGGGGACGCCCATCGTCTTCGTCCATGAGTTCGCCGGCGACCATCGCAGCTGGGAGCCGCAGATGCGCGCCTTCGCCCGTCGGCACCGCTGCATCGCCTATGACGCGCGAGGCTATCCGCCCTCGGACGTGCCGACGGACCTCACGGCCTATTCGCAGGATCGGGCGGCGGACGACGTTCTTTCCGTCATGGACGGGATGGGGGTGGAGACGGCGCATGTGGTCGGCTGCTCCATGGGCGGGTTCGCGACGCTGCATTTCGGGCTGAGGCATCCGGATCGTGCGCGGTCGCTGCTGTGCTGCGGCGTGGGCTATGGGGCGGAGCCGCAGGAGCGCGAAAAATTCCGGCGCGAGGCGGACGCGATCGCGGCGCGGCTGCGGGCGGAGGGGATGGAGGCGTTCGCGGAGGCCTATGCCGCGGGGCCGACGCGGGTGCCGCATCGGCGCAAGGACCCTCGGGGCTTCGCCGAGTTCGTGGCGGGGATGGCGGAGCATTCGGCGGAGGGCTCGGCGCTGACCCAGCTGGGGGTGCAGAAGGAACGGCCGTCGCTCTACGACCTGGAGGATCGGCTTGCGGCGCTGACCGTTCCGACGCTGATCGTGACGGGGGACGAGGATTGGCCATGCCTGGCTCCCAACGTGTTCCTCAAGACGACCATCCCATCGGCGAACCTGCTGGTGGTGCCGGGCAGCGGCCATGCGGTGAATCTGGAGGAGCCGGACGCCTTCAACGCGGCCCTGGCGGAGCTGATCGCGACGGTCGAAGCCGGGCGCTGGCGCAGGCGGGCGCCCGAGGCGCTGAGCGACAGCATCACGGGCATCGAATGAGCCCGCGGCGGGAGGGAACGCGATGACCCATGTTTTCCGCCAGGCGGCCGCGACGCCGGACCGGCCGGCGATCATCATGTCGGGCTCGGGCCGCACGGTGACCTTTGGGGAGCTGGAGGACGCCTCCAACCGCGCGGCGCAGGCGCTGCGGGCGCTGGGTCTGCGGCCGGGCGACCACATGGCGATCCTGATGGAGAACCGGCCCGAGTTCATGGAACTGGCCGTCGCCGCCCTTCGCGCCGGCGTCTACTTCACCGCCGTCTCCCGCTATCTGAGCGCCGAGGAGGCGGCCTACATCGTCAAGGACTGCGGCGCGAAGGCCTTCGTGACGTCGAAGCCCTATGCCGAGGTCGGCGGCGCCGCCGCCCGTGCCGCCGGGCCCGGCTGCCGGTCCTTCATGCTGGACGGGGAGAACGCGGATCTCGCCTCGTGGGAGGCCTTGCGCGACTCCCAGCCGGCGGAGCGGATCGAGGACGAAACCAAGGGCTCACTGATGCTTTACTCGTCCGGCACGACGGGGCGGCCGAAGGGGATCAAGCGGCCCTATGTCGAAGAACCCATCGACGGCGCCAACCCGCTGATGGAGCTGATCTGCCTGAAGATGGGCGGGATGAGGTCCGGCGACGTCTATCTGTCGCCCGCGCCGCTCTACCACGCGGCCCCGCTCGCGGCGACGCTGGTGAGCCTCTATCACGGCGCCACGGCGGTGATCATGGAACGCTTCGATCCCGAAGGGTTCCTGCGGGATGTGGAGCGGTTCCGCGTCAGCCACGCGCAGCTGGTGCCGACCATGTTCGTGCGAATGCTGAAGCTGCCGGATCCGGCTCGGGCGGCGCACGATGTCTCTTCCCTGCGCTGCGCCATCCATGCGGCGGCGCCCTGCCCCGTCGAGGTCAAGCGGGCGATGATCGACTGGTGGGGACCGATCCTTCTCGAATACTATGCAGGGACCGAGGCGAACGGCGTGGCGCTCTGCGACAGCCACGAATGGCTGGCGCATCCCGGCACGGTGGGGAAGTCCCGGGTCGGGCCCGTGCGCATCGTCGACGTAACGGGCGAGGAGCTGCCGCAAGGCGAGACCGGCGCGGTCTACTTCGAGGGTGGGCAGGATTTCGAATATCACAACGATGCCGCGAAGACCGCCGGCGCCTATCACCCCAAGGGCTGGAGCACGCTCGGCGACATCGGCTACCTGGACGTGGACGAGTATCTGCACCTGACCGACCGGCGCGCCTACACCATCATCACCGGCGGCGTGAACGTCTATCCGCAGGAGACCGAGGATCGGCTGATCCTGCATCCGGAGGTGCTCGACGCCGCCGTCTTCGGCGTGCCCGACGAGGATCTGGGCGAGGCGGTGAAGGCGGTGGTGCAGCCGCGCGATCCCGCCCGGATCGGCGAGAACCTGGCGGAAGAGCTCGCGGAGTGGTGCCGTAAGGGGCTCAGCCGCATCAAATGCCCTCGCTCCATCGACTTCCGCGAGGCGCTGCCGCGGACCGAGACCGGCAAGCTGCTCAAGCGCAAGCTGAAGGACGAATACTGGGCGGCCGCGGGACGCTGAAGCCGAACCGGCCGGCCTTCAGAAGTCCACTCGCCACTCGACGCCGAGCGTCGAGCCTTCCTCCTGTCCCGTCTCGGCGCGGACGGCGAAGTTGGGAAAGACCTCGACTTCCACCTCCACGGAGCTGGGAGAGCCGTCCACCGGCTGGTTCACGCCGACGAAGACGTCCTCGGTCACGTTCTTGCCGACGCTGACCTCGGCGGTGCCGTCGGCGCTTTCGTCCAGGCGCAGCACGTCGAGGCCGAGGGCGTCGCGCACGCCGCCTCCGCCTCCGCCCTGCCCGGTGAGCGCGGCGATTCCGTTGGCGAGCAGAAGCGCGTCGCCGGGGCCCAGCGACTGGCTGTCCTCGCCGAAGATCGTGCGCGGCAGCACTTCGCCTTCTGGGACGGGCGGCGACGAGGTGAAGGCCAGCTCTGGGTCCGACGCGACGCCGGAGACGACGATGCGGCCGATGAAGCCGTCTCGGTCATGCTCCAGGCTGATGTCGAGGACCGGGTCGATCTCGCGCGCGCCGGTGAAGCGGACGGCTCCGCGCTCCAGCTCGAAGTTGCGGCCGAGGAAGTCCAGACGTCCGCGCACCCGCTCCACCGCGCCGGCGATCCGAGGGGCGAGGAGGGAGCCCGTGACCTCGAGGTCCATGCGCCACTCGCTGTCGAGGCCCCGGCCGCGCACGAAAACGTCGCCCGGCGCGACGATGCGCAAGTCGAGCGGCGCGACCGCGCTGTCCTCGGCGGGCGCTTCGGGCTCCGACTCGTCGACGAAACGGACGTCGCCGAGATCCGCGACCGAGGGCGGAAGCGCGCCGAGGAGGCTCACCTCGGCGCGGTCGACCCGCACTTCGCCGGTGATGGCGGGCGAGGCGATCGGGCCGTCGGCGGCGATGTCCGCGGACAGTCTGGCCGTCACGTCGTCGCGCCGAACCAGCGTGGCCCCGTCGGCGGTGAGCCGGGCGGCGAGCTGCCCGGCATCTATCGCGATCTCAGCGGCGAGGGAGCCGTCGGCCCCGTCCCGGGCGTCGAGATCGAGCCGAAATCCGCCGTCGGCGGCGATGTCCGAAGCTAGGGTGAGATCGGTGAGGATCGTTCCGGTCTCCAGATTCTGATACTGGCCGCCCGCCATGGCGATCCGGCCGCCCGCCTGCGGCGCCGCGGGCGTTCCGGCTATGTCGAGATCGATGTCGAGCGGACCGCTCAGGACATGGTCGGGGGCGGGCACGAAAGCCCAGAACTCGGCGATGTCGCCTTGCCAGACGATGTCCGCCGACAGCGCGCCGTCGCGTTGCAGAGCCGGCGCGCCGCCTTCGGCCGCGACCGGGAGCGAGGCGCGCACGCGCACCGGCTCGCCGAACGGGCCGGCAAGCGCCGCCTGCAGCGCCGCGCGGGCGCCGTCCCAGTCCAGATCCGCGTCGAGAGACAGCGGGGCCAGCGCATCCCGGCCTGAGTCGACGCCGTCGTCCGGCTGCACAAGGCGCAGATCCGACGCGCGCAGCGCCGCCGAAGCGGAGGCGGAGGCGGGCCGGGTGTCGGCCTGCACAGACATGTCGAGGTCGGCGCTGGCCAGAGGCAGCGCCAGGTCGAACGCATTGGCTGCATCGCGCATCTCGCGGAAGCGCGACAGATCGACGGCGATGTCGGCGACGACGCCGTCGGAGTGGACGGCGGCGGAGCCGTCGATCACGCCGCCCGGCAGGCGCAGGGAGATGTTCTCGAGCGTGGTCGCTCCAGCGCCGGAACTGATGCGCAGAGGCTCGCGCAACCGAACGGCGGCCGGCCCGGCGGAGGCGCGCAAGCGCGAGACCTCGCCTGAAGGGCCCTCGGACGCGGCGAGATCCAGCGACGCCGCCGCCTCGAAGCGCAGGGGCTTGGGCTCCTCGCCGACGCGGAGACGGCCTCGGGAGCCGGCCGTGACGTCAAGGGCGGAGAGACGGCCGCGCGCCGCGACGTTCAGCCCGCGCAGCACGACCGGTCCGACGCCCATGCGCTCCAAGCTGACCGTCGCGTCGATGTCGGGATCGTCGCCGAGCGCCTCGTCGGCGACGGCGTCGACGCGCAGCGCGGTCAGGTTCAAACCATCGCCGGCGGCGGCGGGAACGCTGACTTCGGCCTCCGCCCGGCCCTCGGAAGTCAGGAAGGCCGCGACCGATGCTTCAGGCGCGCGCGAGCCGCCGGCGGCGATGTCGCGGGCGTTGAGAGACAGCGAGCCGCTCGGCGCGGCGGAGGTGAGGGCGGCCCCCTCGAAGCTCAGTTCCGCCTCGGCGACGGAGGCCGCGGCGGCGACGAGATCGGTCAAGCGCGCCTCGAGCGTCGCGTCTGGCACGCCCAGCACATCCTCGGCGGCGGCGTCGCCGGTCAATGAGGCGATGGCCAAGTCGCCCGGGGCGGTGATGCCGGACAGATCGAAGGCCGCCTCGACCGAAGTTCGCCCTTCGGTCGAGACCGCCTCCACGTTCAGCGCGCCGCTTTCCAGGCCCGCCGAAGGATGCGCGAGCCCGACGATCCGCAGCGCAGCGTCGCCTGACGGCGCGCCGAGGACGTCGTCGACCTCCGCGTCGCCGGCGATGGAGGCGACCGTCAGCTCGCCCCTGGCCTCCGCGGCGACCCCATTGAGGGAGAAGACCGCGTCGACGTCGGTGCGGCCGTCCGGCGATGCCGCCTCCAGGTCGAGGGTTCCGTCCAGAAGGCTCGCGGCGGGATGGCTCAGGCCAGCGATGCGCACGAAGGCGGCGCCGGAAGGGGCCCCGAGGACGTCTGCGACGTCGGCGGTCAGCTCGGCCCG
>JBCCPD010000260.1:0-5554 GCA_039025075.1 Pseudomonadota bacterium
GCCGACCTCCCTGACGCCGGCGGTGCGGGAGGCCATCGCGTCGTGCCAGGTGGACGAGAGCGGGCCGGCGATCGACCGCGACTGGGGCGAGCCGGGGCTGAGCCCCGAGGAACGGGTCTGGGGCTGGAACTGCTTCACGGTGCGCGCCTTCGAGGCGGGCGATACGGAAAAACCGCAGAACGCGGTGCCGCCCTGGGCGGTGGCGCATGTGCAGCTGCGCTTCGTCGTGGGCACGGACGAGGCGGACATCGTTCCGGCCCTGCGCCGGCATCTGGACCGCGAGGGCTTCGAGGACGTGGAGGTGATCCACGAGGGCGAGCTCGCCTTCCGCGCCACGCGGCTCGACCCCGATGCGCCCTGGGCGGTCTGGGCGGCGGCGAGCCTGGAGCGGACGTTGGGCGCGCCGCCGGCGGTGCTGCCCAACCTCGGCGGCTCCCTGCCCAACGACGTCTTCACCGACGGGCTCGGCCTGCCGACGATCTGGGTGCCGCATGGGCATCCGGCGTGTTCGCAGCACGCGCCGAACGAGCATCTGCTGGCCTCCATCGCCGAGGAGGGGCTGGGGATGATGGCCGGTCTTTGGTGGGACCTGGGCGAGCGCGCCGGCGCGGCCGCCCCGCCGCCGCCGAGGTGAGCCGAGACGACGCGGAGGGGTCGGGGCCGTTCGGCTTGAAGCCCGGCGCGCCAGGCCGCAGATTGCGGCGCGGGGCCGAGAACGGCCCGAATTTCCGCGTCTGGAGCCTGCCGAATGCCTGCCGCGCCTGACCGCGTCCGCGCCGCGCCCGCCCGACGACCCCCGTCGCGCGTGTTCGGCGCCGCGGCGTTGCTCGCCGGGTTGGTCTTGGCGATGGGTCCGGAGCTGGCCGCGGGGGTCGTTTCGGGGGCGGCGTCGGCGGCCGTCTCGGCGGCCGTCTCGGCGGCGATGGCGCAGGAGGCGGAGGCTCGGGGCGCCGAGGCGGGGCGCGCGCCCTCCCGCCTGTCCCAGACCCCGGTGTTCGAGATGCCGGCACTGAACGCTCGGCTGACCGCTGCGGCGCGGGCGGCGAACAAAGGCGATCCGGCCCAGGCGGCGAGGGAGCTGCAGGCCGTGCTGCAGCGCCAGCCGGGCCTGCTGGACGTCCGCTTCGCTCTGGCGCGGCTGTTGGCGCGGTTCGGGGCGGCGAGCGACGCCATGGCGCAGCTGGAGCGCGCCTTCGACGACGGCCTGCGCGACGCGGCGGCGCTGGAGCGGTCGCCGGCCTTCGAGACCCTGCGCGGCGACGCGTCGTTCCAGCGGCTGCTGGAGCGGATGCGCGAGGCTCCCGACCCGCCGGACGGCCGCGACCGACGCGCGGCGGTGCCGGCGGTGATCGACGACCGCGTGGCGGTGATCGGCCCCGCCAACACCGAGTGGTCGCAGGCCGAGCGCGCGCTGCAGGTGCTGTTCGCCGCGCCGGCCGAGGCCCCGCGCCTGACCGAGGGCGATCCGGGCCTGGTGACCGGCGGGCGCACCGAGGCCGAGCGCTTGGTGAACCTGTGGCACGCGGCCGGGGAGGCGGCCGGCAACCATGGCGACTTCTACGAGAACCGGGACGGGGATCACTCGCCGCTCGACCTTCGCCGCTTCGCTCAGCTGACCGCCTTGGAGCATGCGCCGGAGGCCGAGGCCGCCGAGGCCGCGCGGGGCGTGGCCGAAGGGTTCCTGTTCAACGCGGGCGGCAAGGCGCCGCCGGTGATCGGCAATTCCTCGACCGCCATCGTCTCGGGCCCGTTGTGGCGGAGCATGGCGCGGCTGGCGATGACCGATGTCGACGCAGAGGCGGCGCTGACCCGGCAGTGGCTGAACAACCAGCTTTACGTCTATCCCGAGCACAACGACCATGATCCGTTCTATGGCGACGTGTTCCCGGCGCTGACGCCCTACATGATCGTCACGCAGGGGAGCTCGTTTTCCGACAAGACGGCGCTGCGCAGCCTGGCGCTGATGCTGGCGGCGCTGCGGCCGGAGACGAAGGCGCGGATGATCGACCGGCGGCTGGCGGCGCCGACGCTGCAGATGCTGTGGCGGCGCGGGCAGGCGGGGATCGAGACAGACGCGGACTATCTGTCGGCGCGGGCGCATCCCACGGCGTTCGACCCCGCGACGGCTGAGATGGAGCGCATGGTCCGCCTGGCGCATGCCTTGCGAGCCGAGGACCTGCCTCCGGCGGTGACGCTGTCCCTGGTGCAGGCGGATGCGCCGGCGCCGGGGATCACGTTGATGGGCGACGGGCTGTCGGAGAGCCTCCTGGAGACGCCGGCGGCCATCGCCCGCGTCTTTCGGCGCACCGACGGGACGATGCGGCTCGTGGTGTCGGCCGCGCAGACGGAGGACCCCAACGGGCGGCCGCTGGCCTTCCGCTGGGTTCTGCTGCGCGGCGATCCCGAGCGGGTGGCGATCAATCTCATCGGGATGGGAGGCGAGGCGGCGGACATCGCCGTCGCCTGGCATCCGGAGCCGACGGAGGCGCTGGACGGGCCGCCGGGCGCTTTGCCCGCCCGGAGGGTGGACATCGCCGTCTTCGCCGACAACGGCGTGCAGCTGTCGGCGCCGGCCTTCATCTCGGTGGCCTTTCCACCGCGCCAGTCGCGCCGCTACGACGCGGACGGGCGCATCGCGGAGGTCGACTACGACGCGGTGGCCCTGCAGGACGTCTATGTGGATCCCTGGCTGTTCCCGGAGCGGCTGTGGCGCGACGCCTACGCGTACGGGGAAGACGGCAGGCCGTTGGGCTGGCGGCGGGAGGGCGACGGGCGGTCGAAGCGGTTCACGCGGCATGGCGCGCTGGTGCTGGACGAGGACGATCTGGGGCGGCCGACGGCGGCCTCGATCATGCGCTATCCGCAGGCGCCGGGGCCTGAGGCGCGCAGCGCCGTGCGGCCCACGCCGACGCGCGACGGGCTGCTCTACGACTATGACGGTCCGGAGGATCGGCAGGGCGTCGCGCGCCAGGTGCGCCTGTCGCCGGGCGATCTGCGATGAGCGAGGAAGAGGCTCAGGCCCGATCCGAGGCGCTGGAGGCGATCTACGAGGAGGCGCTGCGGCTGGAGAAGGCCGGCGAGGCGTCGGCGGCGGCGCGGGCCTGGCGCGAGGTGCTGGCGCTGGACGAGACGGGGATGTGCGGCGCGGCCGTGCGTCTGGCGGCGCTGGGGGCCGAGGCCTCGCCCCACATCGCGCCGCGGGCCTATGTGACAACGCTGTTCGACCAGCATGCCGGCGATTTCGACGAGATCCTGGTCGGGCGGCTCGGCTACCGCATGCCCGAAGCGCTGGCGGAGCGGCTGCGGGCGCTTGGGGAGCTGCCGGAGGCGCCCAAGGTTCTGGATCTGGGCTGCGGAACCGGGTTGGTCGGCGTCGCGCTCGGAGACTGGCCGAGCCATCTGACGGGCGTGGACCTGTCGGTCCGCATGCTCGAGGCCGCGGACGCGCGGGAGGTCTACGACGCGCTCTATGTCGGTGATGCCGAGGGCTTTCTGGAGGCGGACGGCGAGGATGAGGAGGACGAGGACTCGGGCCCCTGGGACCTGATCGTCGCCGCCGACGTGATGCCCTATCTGGGCGATCTGGCCCCGCTCGCCGCCGCCTGCGCCCGCGGCCTGACCCCGGGCGGCGTTCTGGCCTTCACCACCGAGACGCTGCCGCCGAAGCGCATCGGCCCGCGCGGCTGGACTGTGGGACCCCATCAGCGCTTCCATCACGACCCCGCCTACCTGACCCGCATCCTGAAGGCGCAGGGCTTCGAGGTGGAGCGGATGGAGCCTGCGGTCATCCGCTACAACACGGGCCGTCCCGAACCTGGACACATTGTTTTCGCAAGGCTTTCCGCGCCGTGGAAGGCCGGCGGGATTGACCCGGCGACCGCGGAGGCCTAGGCGGACGGGGCGCTGAGGAGACCCCCGGATGAACGACGACATGACCGCGCAGGCCGACCACGGCGCGGAGCCAGCCGAGACCCGAGCCGCAGCCTCCGCCGGGGGTCATACCGGGTCCAACGGCGCTGGACCGCTGTTTCAGCAGATCGCCACCACGCTGCGCGATCGGATCGTGTCCGGCGAGTTGAAGGGCGGGGCTCGCCTGCCCTCCGAGGCCGATATCTGCGAGACCTGGGGCGTCTCCCGCATCACCGCCAAGCGCGCGCTGGACCTGCTGGCCGAGGACGGCCTGGTGGAGCGGGCGCGCGGGCGCGGCACCACCGTGACGCGGCGGGCGCCCGCGCCCTCCGCCGCCGCGCGGCTGGACGGCTGGCTGGAGAACCTCTGGTCGCTGGCCGAGGCCACCACGGTGGAGCTGCTGGACTTCGCCTATCGCCCGTTGCCCGCCCATGTGGCGGACGAGCTGGACTTGGAGGCCGACACGCAGGCTCAGCATGCGCGGCGGCTGCGCCGGCTCGACGGCCTGCCGCTGTTCCATCTCGAAACCTGGGTGCCGGCCGAGATCGGGCGCGGCTTCGACGGCGAGGCGCTGACCCGCATGCCCATGCTGCGGCTGATGCAGGAGGCGGGCGTGCGCATCTGCTCGGCCCGCCAGGTGATCACCGCCACGTCGGCGCCGCCGGAAGTGTCGGCGGCCCTGGGCCTGACCCCCGGGGCGCCGTTGCTGGACGTGCGGCGGCGCGTGTTCGACGAGGATCAGCGCGCGGTGCAGTACCTGCGCGCCCTGCACCGGCCGGATCTTTACAGCTACGAGATGGAGCTGGGGGGGCGCGCTTGATCGCGGCTTCGGAGCGGCTCAGGCGGCGCCGCGGCTTCCCACCCAGGCGCGCAGCTGGGGCACATCCACCTTGCCCATGGCGTTGCGCGGCAGCGCGTCCACGAAGATCACCGATTTGGGGCGTTTGAACCGAGCCAGGCGGCCGTCGAAGGCGGCGAGGACCTGCGCCTCGCTCAGGCCGTCGGCCGCGACGACGGCGACCGGCACGGCGCCCCAGCGCGGATCGGGCCGGCCGACGACCGAGGCCTCGCGGATGCCTGGGGTTCCGGCGAGCACCCGCTCCAGCTCCGCCGGGTAGATGTTCTCCCCGCCGGAGACGATGACGTTCTTGACCCGGTCGGCGAACCACAGCCAGCCCTCGGCGTCCCGCCGCGCCACGTCGCCGGAGCGCCACCAGCCGCCTTCGAACTCCCCCGCGCTGTCGGGCCGGCGCCAGTAGCCGGCGGCGAGAGTGGGGCTTTTGACGCGGATCTCGCCCTCGGCGCCCTCGGGGACGTCATGGCCCTGGGGGTCGGTGAGGCGGACCTCCACCTTCGGGCCGGGCTTGCCGATGGAGCCGAGGCGGGCGACGGCGTCGGCCTCGCGCTGATAGACGACGACGGGCGCGGTCTCGGTGGCGCCGTAGATCTGGACGACGGGGACGCCGCGGGCGTGGATCGCCTCGATGGTCGGCGCCGGCACATCGGTGGAGCCGGTGGCGATGAGGCGGAGGGAGGAGAGGTCCGTGGAGGTCCAGTCCGGGTGGGCCATGAGCGCGGCGAAGGTGGCCGGGACGTGGACGGAAAGGGTGGGGCGCGCCGAAGAAATCTGGGCGAGGCAGGCGCC
>JBCCPD010000261.1:0-5543 GCA_039025075.1 Pseudomonadota bacterium
ATCACGCCCGGCGCCACGGTGACGCGCTGCAGCGCGAGCTGGCGGATCTGCAGCGCCAAAGGCGCGCGCGGCCATTCGAACCCGCCGGCGTCCCCTGCCGGATCCTCGGCGTCCTCGAGGTCGTCCCTGCCCGGTTCTGGCAGGCGCAGCAGCTCCACGTCCAAGGCGCTGAGCTCGCCGATCTCGATCTCGCCGCGGACCAGGCGCAGAGGGATCCAATTCAAGCGCGCCTCTCCGACGCGCAGCCAGACGCCGCGGGAGTCGGACACGGCGACGCCCACCAGGCTCGTGACTCCGTCCTCCGGCTCTTCGACGCCTTCCGCGGTGACTTCGAACTCCCCCGGCACGCTGATCTGCTCAAGCAGGAACTGCACCATGGAGTTCTTGAGGCCGAGGATGGAAATCTGCGCCCGCGCGGCCGGCGCAGCCAGCAGCGCGGCGCTCAGCGCAAGAACCGCGAAGACGGAAATGAGACGCGCGCGCATCAGAAGGCCTGCCCTATCGAGACATAGAATTCGAACGCGTTGTCCACGCGCCGCGGCTCCAGCGGCACGGCCACGTCGAGGCGGATCGGACCGATGGGCGAGGCGTAGCGGCCGCCCAGGCCGACGGCGACCTGCACGCCCTCCTCGAAGGTCGGCACGGCGCTTGAAGCGACGGAGCCCGCATCGACGAAGCCGACGATGGACACGTCGCCCCAGACGCGGGCGCGGAGCTCGGCGTTGATCTCGACCACGGAGCTGCCGCCGACCGGGCTGTTGAGACGGTCGATAGGGCCGATGAAGTCCTTTTGGTAGCCGCGAACCGACCCGCCGCCGCCGGAGTAGAAGCGGCGCGTGGGCGGGATGTCGAGGTTCGATCCGGCGAGGATGGATCCCAAGCGCAGCCGCCCCGCCGCCACGAGGCGGTCCTCGGCGTCCAGGCCGCGATAGACCGATCCTGCGGCGTCCAGAACGCCGAAGGTGATCGGATCGTCCTGGTACTCGCCCGCGAAGGGGCTCAGCGTGACCCTCAGCCGCGCCCCGTCCGTGGGGTCGAGCAGGCTGTTGGAGCCGTCATAGGCGACGAAGGCCGGCACGCCGATCAGGTTGGCCACCGCGTCGTCCAGACCGGTGTCGTTGATGACGCTGTGCTCCGCCAGAACGCCTAACCCGACGCGCCAGCGATCCGAAAGCCGACGCTCCAGCCCTGCGGTCAGCGTCCCGCCGCGTTCGTCGAAGGCATCGTCCTCGATGTTGCGCAGCTCTGCCTGCAGGACGCCGAGCTGGCCGGAACGCAGGTATTGCGGGACCGACAGGCGCGCCAGGGCGATCTGCCGCCCGATGGTGGTATCGCCCCGCAGCTCCAGCTTCTCGTTGGCGCCGAAGACGTTGCGGTGCTCGTACCCGACCTTGCCGCCGGGCCCTTCGTCGGAGTTGAAGAAGAGTTCGGTGGAGAACGTGCGGAACGGCGCCTGCTCCAGCACGACGGACACCGGCGCGACCTCGCCCACCGGCGGCGCGTCCGGCAGCTCGACCCGGCCGGCGCGGAACAGCTCCGTGCCCATGAGCGCGCGCTGGTAGTCGCGCAGAAGGCTCGCGTCGACCGGCTCGCCCTCCTGCCAGGGCGCATAGGTGCGCAGGTAGGCCTCCTCGACGTCGGGCGCGCCCTCGAAGGTGATCGGGCCGAAGACGTAGGCGGGACCGGCCATAATCAGGCTGTCGATCTCGAGCGTCGCAGCGTCGCGATCGGCGAGCGCGCGGCGCCCGTCGGAGCGGGCGTAGGGCCGAGCCTGGCGACGAAGCTCCGCCACCATGGCGCCTTCGGCGTCGAGGATGGGCGCGGCGGCGGCGACGTCGTCGACGGGGGAGCCGTAGGCCCGGGCCGGGCCGAGGGTCGGCGCGCCCACGGTCTCGGCGTCGACGAAGACCACGTCGTGGCGCTCCAGCCGATAAGCCGGGCCGGGCCGCAGCCTGACACGGACGAGCGTCAGCGGCGGCTCGGACGTCTCGGGCGCGTCGGGGGCCGCCTGCGTCGGCGCGGCGGCGTCTTGCGTCCCCTGCTCTCCGCCCTCTCGCGCGGCCCGGCGCGCCTCGCGGCGCGCGCGGCGCTCCGGTGAAAGCACCAGCATGCGCGCGTCGCCGGAGTAATAGCCGAAGGATCGAAGGATCCGGCGCACCGTGTCCACGTCCCCGGCGGCGCGGCTGCGCAGGAAGGCGAGGGACTGGGCCCCATCCTCCTGCTGGCGGGTCACGCGCAGGGACCGCCGGACGATGTCCTCGATCGTTTCATCCGGTGCGCCGACGATCTCCACATCGTAGTCGATCGTGGTCTCCGGCGGCTGAAAGGGCGTCGGGGCCTCATCGTCGACGCCGCCGCCGTCCGCCGCCTCCTGCGGCGCGGCCTCCGCCGCGGTCGGGTCGGTTTCAGCGCCATCGGTCGACTCGGCGGGCGGGTCCGACAGCGGTTCCGCCGCGTTTTGCGCGACCGCGCGCGGGGGCGGCGCGCCCGCGACCAGCGCGATGGCGCATAGCGACGTCGCCAGCCACCGCCCAAGCATCCGCGTCCCCTTCCGCATCCCAACCGCACAGTGTCGAGACGCCGCAGGATGCGCAACCCGCCGGCGACGCCGCGGCGCGACGATGTTGCGAGGCGCTCGACGCCGAGGCATGGTCCGCCCAACGATCCGTCAACCTGCAGGAGGCGAGCATGGCGAACGCGGATCCGGCGGAGCAGGCGGAGACAGGCTCCGGCGCGGCCTCCCTGCGGCGCGCCACGTTGATCGCCCTGGCCCTCGGCGCGATCGTTTTCCTTTACCTGATCATCGCCGACCGAACGACGCCCTTCGCCGGGGACGCGAGGGTGCAGGCCTTCGTGCTGCGCGTCGCGCCGGAAGTCACCGGCCAGGTGCGGCGCGTCGACGTGGCCGACAATCAAGTCGTCGAGGCCGGCGAGGTCCTCTTCGAAATCGATCCGACGCCGTTTCGAATCGCGGTCGACCAGGCCCAGGCTCAGCTGGAGCAGGCGGGCCAGAACATCGGCGCCTCCACCGCCACCGTCGATTCCGCGCAGGCCCGGCTGGACGAGGCCCGCGCGGCCGAGGCCAACGTGATCGCCCAAAGCTCGCGCATTCTAGAACTGGTGGACCGCGGCGTGTATTCGGAGGCGCGCCGCGACCAGGCCGAGGCGGAGATTGAGACCGCCCGCGCCGCGACTGAGCGGGCGGAGGCCGATCTCGCCCAGGCGCGCGAGGCGCTCGGCCCCGAGGGGGCCGACAACCCGCAGGTGCAGACCGCCGTGGCCGCGCTGGAACGGGCGCGCTTCGACCTGTCGCGCACGCGGGTGTCGGCGCCGGCGCGGGGCGTGGTGACCAACCTGCAGCTCGCCGGCGGCCAGACGGTCATGGCCGGCCAGCCGGCCATGACGTTCCTCTCCGCCGAGGATGTCTGGCTGATCGCCTCCTTGCGCGAGAACAGCGTGGGGGTGGTCGAGGCCGGGCAGAGCGCCGAGGTGGTGCTCGACGCCCTGCCCGGGCGCGTGTTCCAGGCCCGCGTCGTCTCCATCGGCTGGGGCGTGGGCGGCGGCTCGGTCGACCCGGCCACGGGCCTGCCCAACAGCACCTCCGAGGAAGGCTGGCTGAGCGCGGTGGAGCGCTTTCCGGTGCAGCTGGCCTTCGAGGACGAGATCGCCCCGGACGACGTGCGCCGCGGCCGCGTGCGCTACGGCTCGCGCGCGGCGGTGATCGTCTATTCGGGCGACAATGCGCTGATGAACGCCCTGGCCTGGCTGCGCATCCGCCTGATCTCCTGGCTCACCTACGTGTCCTGAACGCATGGCCCCTGGCGCGCGCCCCCTCGCTTCGGACGTTGGATCTTATGGCCTGCGCCTCGCCGGCGCGATCTTCATCGGACTGATGGTCGAGATCCTGCGCGGCGCGCCGCTGCCGCCGCTGGCCCCGATCATCGCGCTGCAGCTGCTCGCGGCGCCGGGCCCGGCCCCGCCCGGCAAGCTGGCGGTCGGCCTTCTAGGGCTCGTCGCCCTGTCCTCGGGACTGGCCTATGCCGTGGCGCTGATCACGACGCAGACCTACGCACTCTACGCCGCCGGGTCGTTTCTGGTCTACCTTTGGGGCTTCGGCCTGGCCTTTCTGCCGGGGGCCGCCGGCGCGGCCGGAGGGCTGGCGCTGACCATGGGCATCGTGGTGATGGGACAGGCGGCGTCCTCGACCGGCCTCGCGGCCTTCATCGTGGCCCAGCTTCTGGTCTCGGCCGCTCTGGGCTTGGGGCTCGTCTACGCGATGCACGCGGCGTTTCCGCATCTCGGGCCTCGGCCGCCGCGTCCGCCGATGCCGGAGGGCGCGCGCTCTCCCGGCGCGCGGGCGGTGGTCGCGGCGCTGGTGATGATGCCCTTGCATCTGTACCTCACGGCGGGGGGCGGCGCGGCGCTGGTCGTCCTGATCACGGCGGCGACGCTGCTGCGGCAACCGGACATGGCCAGCGGCGTGAAGCACGCGGCGGATTTCGCCCTGGGCAATCTGATGGGCGGCCTGCTGGCCGCGGCGACCGTCGCGGTCGCCGTGATCCGCCCCGAAATGCCGGCCGTCGCGGCGGCGCTGGCCCCCGCCGCCCTGCTGGTCGGCTGGCGCATGGCCGCGCGCCGCGCCGCCGGATCGCGCCTGCTGCCGGGCGCGATCGCCTTCACGCTGTTCTTCGGGCTGGCCTTCTCCGCGATTCCGGGCTCGGACGACGTGCAGGCCTTGACGCGCGTCGCCATGATCTGCGGAGCCTCGCTCTACGTCGCCGGAGCCGTCAGCCTTTTCACGCCGCGCCGCCCGTCCGCCCCACCATCTCTCCCCGCCGCCTGACGCCCTTTCCCGGAGACCCGAGCCATGGATTTCTCGACCCTCTCGCTGGAGCTTTTCACCACGGTCCTGCTTCTGCTGCTGATCGGGATGGGCCCCAAGATCGCCCTGGTGCCGTTCATCGAAAAGACAAAGCACCTCACGCCCGAGATGCGGGTGAAGGTGGCCAAGCGGATGGTGACGGTCGGGGTCGCGACGGCGCTGGTGCTGTTCTTCGCCGGAGCTCTGCTGCTGCGGCTGCTGCACATCACGTCGGGCGCCGTGGCCGTGGCCGGAGGGATCGTGCTGGCTCTGGTCGCCATCAAGATGGCACTGGCCGAGGAGGAGACGCCGGAGACCGGATCGCCGGTCCCGACGGACCCCGAAAAGCTCGCCGTCTATCCGCTGGCGGTGCCCTACATGCTGAATCCGGTGGGCATGACCGTGCTGATCGTGGCCTCCGAACAGGCGGACTTCGCCGCCTCCCTAATGGTGCTGGGGATCGTGGCGCTGGTGGGCGCGAACAACTGGCTGGTCTTCACCAACATCGACAAGCTCACCAAGCGGATGCGGCCGACGACCTTGGCGGTGTCCGAGGTGGTGTTCGGCATCCTGCTGCTGGCCGTGGGCGTGCAGCTGATCGTGGCGGGGCTGGGGTCGTTGGGGATCATCGAAGCGTCGCCCCACGGCGGAGCGCAGTAGGACGCGCCCGACAGCGGGGCGC
>JBCCPD010000262.1:0-5538 GCA_039025075.1 Pseudomonadota bacterium
ATGGCCCCTTGATCGTCGCGCAGCAGATAGACGGTGACGTACTGGCTTTGACGCACGATCCCGGCCGGATCCTCCTCCAACGCGCGCGACGTCGCCGGATCGTCGGCCGCGGCGCGGTCGTCGAAGGTCGTCGCGTCGAAGGCGTCGGTGAAGGTGCCCGCCTCCAGGTCCAGCACTTGCGGCTCGAACGCCGCGAAAGCCTGCACCACGTCCGTGCCCGGCTCGTAGATGCCGGCGACCTGCAGGATGTTGATCTGCTTGTCCTTGAGGGCGTTGACCTCCTGGATCGGCCGCAGCGCCACGGCCGCGGCCGACACCACCATGGAGGCCAGGAGGCATAGCGACGCCGCGACCATCACCGTCTTGAACAGGGAATCGGCCGGCATGTTCCAAAAGCGCTGGAAAGCGACCTTCAGCCCCGTCATCCGGTCCGGCGGCGGGCCCGCGTCCGCGGGCGTCTGATCAGGCATGGCGGCGGGCCCTTCGTCTGATGTTGGCTTGGACGACGAAGTGATCGATCAGCGGCGCGAAGACGTTGCCGAACAGGATCGCGAGCATCATGCCCTCCGGAAACGCGGGATTTATGACGCGGATCATCACGACCATGAAGCCGATCAGCGCGCCGTAAACGTAGCGGCCCATGTTGGTGTGCGCGCCGGACACCGGCTCGGTCACCATGAACACCAGGCCGAAGGCGAAGCCGCCGGTCACCAGATGCCACCAGAAGGGCATCGCGAACATCGGGTTGTCGTCGGACCCGACGATGTTCAGCAGCAGCGAAAAGCCGATCATCCCGCCCAGACAGCCGACCACCATGCGGTAGTTGGCGATCTTGGTGCTCAGCAGGAAGACCAGCCCCAGCAGGCAGGCGAGGGTGGAGGTTTCGCCGATCGATCCCGGCACCAGCCCGATGAAGCTGCTCCACCAGCCGATGCCGTTCGACGCCAGCTCCCAATACCCGTCGGCGGCGGAGACGGCGAGCGCCGTGGCCCCGGTGAATCCGTCCACCGGCACCCAGACGCTGTCGCCGGACAGCTGCGCCGGATAGGCGAAGTAAAGGAAGGCGCGCCCGGTCAGGGCGGGATTCAGGAAGTTCTTGCCCGTGCCGCCGAAGACCTCCTTGCCGATCACCACGCCGAAGATGATGCCCAGCGCCACCTGCCACAGAGGCGTCGTCGCCGGCAGGATCAGCGCATAGAGCATGGAGGAGACGAGGAAGCCCTCGTTGACCTCATGCTTGCGCACGGTGGCGAAGATCACCTCGAACGTGCCGCCCGCCGCCAGCGTGACGATGTAGATCGGCAGGAAGTAGAGCGCCCCGTGCAGGATGTTGGCGATCGGGTTCCACGGGTTGAAGCCGATGCCCAGGGTCTGGAGGATCGCCGCCCGCCAGCCCGTCGGCTCGAAGCCCGACGCGATGGCCGCGTTCGCCTGGTAGCCGACGTTGAACAGCCCCATGACGATGCAGGGGATCGTGGCGATCACGACATAGGTCATGATGCGCTTCATATCGATGTAGGACCGGGCGTGCGGCGCCGCCGCGGTCACCGTCTTGGGGGTGTAGAGGAAGCTCTCCACCATCTCGTAGACGGGGAACCACCGCTCCCACCGGCCGCCGCGTTCGAAGTTCGGCTCGATTCGGTCGAAGAAGTCGCGAAGCGCCACGGATCAGCCCTCCTTCTCGATCCGCGTCAGGCAATCGCGCAGGGCGAGCCCGTATTCGTACTTCGCCGGGCAGGCGAAGCCGACGAGGCCCAGATCCTCCTCGTCGAGCTCCAGCGCGCCCAGCGCCTGCGCCTGGTCCGTATCCATCACCAGCAGCGCGCGCAGCAGCTGCGTCGGCAGAAAGTCTTGCGGCATCAGCTCCTCGAACGTGCCCAGCGGCACCATCGCGCGGCGGCCGCCGTTGAGGTTGGAGGTCAGCGGAAACAGCTTGCGCAGGCGGGCCGACCCCAGCACCGGCTGCACGGCATATTTCGACGGCATGCGGCGGATCCAGCCGAAGGGGATCTGCTCGCGATCCTCCTCGATCAGCGTGATCTGGCGCGCATAGCGGCCCAGATAGGCCGACGGCCCCTCCCCCGCGCGGCCC
This sequence comes from Pseudomonadota bacterium, assembly GCA_039025075.1. Taxonomy (GTDB): domain Bacteria; phylum Pseudomonadota; class Alphaproteobacteria; order Rhodobacterales; family Rhodobacteraceae; genus Albimonas. The sequence goes on from JBCCPD010000262.1 coordinate 2,093, forward strand.
GACAGCACGGAGCCGGAGATCAGCCGCACCGGCTCGTTGGGCAGGTCCTTTCCGACCAGCTCCGGCATCGACGCGCCGGCGATCGTGCGAACCACGCGCGGATCGCGGCAGGCGGGCCCCGTGAGCGCCACCACCCGGCGGCCGTCGTAGCGGCCGGTCTGGAACAGCCGGCCGATGGCGATCACGTCCTGATAGCCGATCGTCCACACCGTCTTTTCGCCGGCGGGCGGCTCAAGGAAGTGCATGTGCGTGCCGGCCAGGCCCGATGGGTGGGGGCCGGCGAAGGCCGCCGCAACCACGCCGGGCAGGTCCGAGCCGGGAAGATCAGCGCCCTCCGCATGGCACAGATAGGTCGTGCCCTCGCTCAGCAGCGCCACCGCGCGCAAGCCTGCGGCGAAATCGTCGGCGGCCTCGGCGATGATCGGCTCGGGGTCTGCGGCCAACGGCTCCGTATCCATCGCCGTGACGAAGATCGCCGCCGGACGCGTCACCGGGGACGGCACTTTCGAAAACGGACGCGTGCGGAAAGAGGTCCACAGACCTGCGGCGCATAGCCGCTGGGCGACGCCCTCCGGCTTGTCCGGGTCGCCGGTCGTCGAAAAGTCCACCGGCTCGGCGGCGTCGTGGTCGACCGCGATCTCGATGCTCACCAGTCGCCGACGCGCGCCCCGGTTGATCGCCTTCACCCGCCCGGACACCGGCGCGACGATCTGCACCTCGGGCTGGTCCTTGTCGATGAGAATGGGCGCGCCGGCCCCGACCGTATCGCCTTCTTCCAATGAAATCCGCGGCTTGAGACCGATGTAATCCTCACCGAGGATCGCCGCGGTGCTGATGGGCGGACCGTCTTCGATCTCGTCCCTCGGCGCCCCGGTGATCGGAATGTCGAGACCTTTGTTGAGCGCGAACCGCTGCATGTCGTTCTACCTCGTCGGAACCCGGGCCCTCGCGGGACTCGCGCGGCTGAGGTTTCCTGCGTGTCTCAAAAGTTGTTATTCAGATCTAACGTATGTGACCAGAGCGCAGAAAGCACTATGGCGGCCTGTGCCGCGAAGGCCTTATCTGGGGGCTGTGCTGCGTCGCAGCATCCGACTTGGCGTTCTGAACGTAACGTCGCCCTGGTCGGCATGGGCCCTGGTCGGCAAGGTGTCGTCCGCGGCATCGGCCTAAAGATGACTTGCCCTCGGGCGACGCGTTCGCGATTGAAACGCAAGCCGCTTTCGGCGGCGATCGAGATCCAGACCGAGACGCGTCTCGGAAGAAAGGTGACGTCCTGATGGACCCGGCAGCTCTTACCCGTCGATCCTTCATGATCCTGCCCGCGCCGCTGGCGCTCGCGGCCTGCGCGTCGGGACCCGCGACCCATGAGGTTTCGGGCCTGACCATGGGCACCACCTACCGGGTGGTCGCGGTCGACCATGACCGCCGGCTCGACCAGGCCGCGATCGCGAAGGCGGTCGACGGCGCTCTGACCGAGGTCAATGCCGGCATGTCGAACTGGGATCCGTCTTCGGAGATCTCCCGGTTCAATGCCCTCACGACCGACGCGCCTGTGCAGGTCTCCGCCGCGCTGGCGGAGGTGATGCAGGCGGCGGAAACCGTGCATGCGGCCAGCGGCGGGCGGTTCGACACGTCCATGGGGCCGCTGATCGAGCTGTGGGGCTTCGGCGCCCCCGGGGCCGGGGCCATGCCCTCCGATGCGCAGATCGAGGCCGCGCGCGCGCGCTCCGGGCACGTCAACACGCTGGAGGTCGGGCAGGGCGCGTTGCGCAAGCGCCGGCCCGACGCGCAGATTTATCTCGCGGCGATCGGCAAGGGCTACGGCGCGGACCGGGTCGGCCGCGCGCTCGGCGCGCTGGGCCTGCGCGACTACATGGTGGAGATCGGCGGCGATCTCTACGCCGCCGGCCGCAATCCCGACGGCCTGCGCTGGCGCATCGGCATCGAAACTCCGGCGCTGGGCGCCCCCGGCCTGCTCAAGGCCGTTAGCGCCTCCGACATGGGCCTCGCCTCCTCCGGCGGCTACCGCAACTGGTTGGAGCGGGACGGCAAGCGCTTTTCGCACATGATCGATCCCGTCACCGGCCGCCCGGTGGAGCATGACACCGCCGCGGTCACCGTGCTGGCCGAGAACGCGATGCTGGCCGACGCCTGGGCCACGGCGCTGCACGTGATGGGCCGGGACGAGGGCCTGGCGCTCGCCGAGCGGCTGGATCTCGCCGCGCTCTTCACGCAGGCCGAGGCCGGCCCCGGCGGCGCGCGCTTCCGGTCGACCGCCACGGCGCGTTTCGACGCGCTGACCGGCTGAGGGCGACGCGAGGATCCGGACATGGCGACTTTCCTGCTGACCTTCGCGCTGCTGACGCTGATCGTGCTGGGGATGGCGCTGGGCGCCATCGTCATGGGCCGCAGCATCAAAGGCAGCTGCGGCGGGCTGAACGCCATCGGCGACGCCGACCAATGCCTCGTCTGCAGCAAGCCCATCGACCCCGACAGCCCGCTGAGGGAACGCCTGCAATGCCCGCGCGCGCGCCGCATGCTGGAGCGCGCGGGGCTCGAGGCGGAGGGCTAGCGCCTCATCCGGGAGTCGCGAGCGGAACGAATCCGAGCGCCAGAAGCGACGCGGCGGCGATCAGGCCGAAGGCCCAAAGCTGCCAGGCCGGACCTTCCGCCTTCCAAACGCGGCGATACTGATACCCGCCCCAGCAGGCGAGCACGAAGATCGCCGTGGCGAGCGCTGGCGTCAGGGCGACATCAACCAAAAGCAGTCCTTCCTATCGGCGCAAATCGGCTAACGTGAGTCGCCAAGCGTCACAAGGGCCAGGAGAAGACCCATGCCAGCCTCGTTCCGTCCGCCGATCGCCCGCGACAAGATGAGCAAGAAGACCGTCAGCCAAAGCGCGAAGACCAACCTCGCGGCGGATCAGTCCGACGTCGCGAAGATCCTCGCCGGGCGCGATTTCGGCATCGTCACCATCGGCCCGGACGAGACCCTGGGGCGCGCGGTCGACGTGCTGCGGGAGCACGGGATCGGGGCTTTGGTCGTGGTCGACGGCGACGACAAGCTGGCCGGGATCCTTTCGGAGCGCGACATCGTCCGCAAATTGGCCGAGACGCCGGGCCAGACCCTGCCTCAGCGGGTGCGCGAGGTCATGACGGCCGAGGTGCAGACCTGCACCATGGACGAGCCTTTGGTGACGGTTCTGCGCCGGATGACCGCCGGGCGCTTCCGCCATATGCCCGTGGTGGTGGGCGAATCGGCGGTCGGCATGGTGACCATCGGCGATGTGGTGACCTATCGCCTCGCCGAGGTGGAGCAGGAATCGATGCAGCTCAAGCAGCTCATCGTCGGCTAGGAGGCGCAGGGCCGGCGGCGATTCCACGTAGTCCGGTTTGATCTGGACGGCCATCGCGCCGTCTTTCGGGCCTCCTTCGGCTGAGACGCA